>CAYTVQ010000122.1:0-8006 GCA_964441615.1 uncultured Caulobacterales bacterium
GCTGTTCGAACACGCTTTCACGCTGCCCGATCGGGTGTGGCGGATTCTCGCCATTCGCTGGGGCCTGTTCTTCATCGCGATGGCCGGGCTCAACGAGACGATCCGCCTGACGCAGCCGACCGAGGCCTGGGTCAACTCGCGGCTCCTAATCGGCTTTCCGCTGGTCGCACTGTTCATGGCGCTCAACCTGCCGATCACGTTGAGGAATATCGGCAAGCGCTAGGGCGCGCCGCAAGCGACAGCATCGGCCGCCGTCCGTTCACCGGCGGCGAATGCTGCGGTCCTCGCGAAGATCGCGGAGGTCTGGACCCGGATCGCCGCGGGGACGCAGGTCGCGCGCATCCCAGGGGCCGTAGCTGAAGGAGCGGGCGCCGGGTCCGGGCTGGTAGCCCGTAAAGGGCGTCGCTTCTGCTGCGGGCTTGCGCTTTCCGGGCAGGAGCGCCCGGGCCGTATCGATCCAGCGCGCGCGCGTGCGGCGGATCTGGTTCGGGAATAGCGTCATCAGCTCCGCAATGTCCGATGGAAAATCGGTCGAGGCGTTAAGGCCGATCTCGCGCGCCTCGGCCGCCTCGATCGGATAGTCGTGCGTCCAGCGGCCGCTCGAGAGAAGTTGCGCGATGTTCGCCGCTGCATTGGGCGAGACCGTACCGGTCAAGAGCTCCTTCGCCGCGGCTTCCAGTTGGTCGATCGCCTTCTGCGAGAGGTCGGCAAGGACCAGCGTGTAGTCGTCAACGGCGTCCGCCGATTTCGTCTGGGCTACGCGCAGGATCGAAGCCGCCGGGAGGCCGCCGATCTGCGGGTCGATCGGGCCGAGCACCGCATGCTTGTTCATGACGATCTCGTCCGCGGCGAGCGCGATCAGCGTGCCGCCGGACATGGCGTAGTGCGGGACAAACACGGTCTTTCGTCCCTTGTGCGCCTTCACCGCGCGCGCGATCTGGAGCGCCGGAAGCACGAGGCCTCCCGGGGTGTGCAGGATTAGTTCGAGCGGCTGGTTGGCGGGCGTCCGACGGATCGCCTCGAGGATGTCCTCGGCGTCATTAAGGTCGATGTAGCGAAGCTGCGGGATATTCAAGAACCCCATCGTCTCTTCGCGATGGACAAGAGCGATCATCCGTGAGCGGCGCTTCTTCTGGAGGCGCGCGAAAGTCTGCTCGACCCGGCGTTCGAAATCCGCGGCCGCGCGCGCGCGCAAAATTCCGGGGACCAGGAAAATCAGAAAAATGAGGAGGAACGGCAGCTGCCCCATGAGCCCGTCCCAGAAGGCCGAAGTCCCGGCCGCCGTCGGCGCTGCGGCGACAGGCGCGGATGTCGCGCCCGGGTCCTGTGCGAGGAACTCTAGGAGATCGATCACTGAAACGCCCCACCCATGGCGGGCGCGATGGCCCACGCTTTTATTCTGGCTGAAAGAGCGGGAAGGAGCCAGACCCGCCCGTGATTTTATCTGCCCGCCGCCGCTCGCCAGTGGCCGATGAGCAACGCCGCAAGTCGCTCGGGCGCGTCATAAGGGATCCAGTGGCTCGCGCCCTCGATGCGTTCATAGCGCCAGGGCGCATCGACGAAGGCGGCGGAGCCGGTCATCTGCCTCTCGGTTAGGTATTTCTCCTCGCTGCTCCAGATTCCAAGAGTTGGAATTTTTATGCGCTCTTCGCCGAAGGCGCCGGGCTTTGGCGGATTAACCATGCGGGCAAGGCTGGCATTGCAGCGATACCAGTTGAGCCCGGCCGTGAGGCGCCCGGGGCGCGCGAGAAGGCGGATTGCTCCCTCGATGTCGCCATGGCGCGACCAGTGTCTGCGGAGCAGCGTCCAGTCATTGAAGCGGTAGGTCCATTCGCAAAGGCCGCGGAACTGGTGGTAGACCATATAGAGGCTGCGCCATTTCTGTTCGGCGCCGGCAGCAAGGAATGCGCGTGTATGCCCGACTGAAAGGGCCGCGAGCGAAATGAACCGGTCAGGGTGGCGGGCCGCCAGGGCCCACGCGACCGGCGCGCCGAAATCATGCCCGACGAGATGCGCGCGGCTGATCTGCAGATGGTCAATTATTCCGAGCACGTCCGGAACGGCGCCTGTCTGAATGTCGTAGTCCTCAAGCCGTTGTGGAATATCCGTCTCGCCAAAGCCGCGGAGGTCCGGCGCAATGACTCGGAATCCCTCTGCGACGAGCAAGGGCGTCACCTTCGACCAGACGTCGTTCGAATCAGGAAATCCGTGCAACAGGAGCGCCGCAGGACCAACGACGGGCCCGCTTTCGCGCACGAAATGCGTCAACCCGTTGGCGGATATCCTGTGTGTCTCGCTGTGCATTCGGTTCTCCATGGCGCGACGGCGCGCCGCCTGTGCTAGACGGCTGAGATAGCAAACGGAAGGCGTCACGCATGAAGCCGACATTCCGGGTTGGCGTCGAAGAAGAGTTCTTCATTGTTGATGCTGAAAGCGGGCGCGCGCTCTCGACCATGCCGCCGGCTTTCTGGGCGGCGGCGCTGCGATCTGCGCCCAATGTATCGAAGGAGCTCCTGCAGTCGCAGATCGAGCTGCAGACCGAGCCCTGCCTGAGTGCGGATGCGCTGCGCGGACAGCTTTTTGAGGGGCGCGCGGCGCTCGCATTGGCGGCGCGCGAACACGGCATTGCATTGATGGCCGCCGGCACCCATCCAACCATGGACTGGCGCGAGGCGATCCGCTCCTCCGGGCCGAGATACTCAAAGCTTGTCCGCGACATGCGCGTGCTGGCGCAACGGAACATGTTCTGCGGCCTGCATGTGCATGTCGAGGCGCCGGATCCCGACTCCCGGGTTAGACTCATATGTCGCTGCGTTCCGTTCCTTCCCCTCTTCCTCGCCTTGAGCGTCTCCTCGCCATTCTGGTGCGGCGAGTGGACCGGCATGTGCGGTTACCGCCTTACCGGCTATGACGAGTTGCCGCGCACGGGCCTGCCGCCGGTCTTTTCGAGCGAGGGCGACCTGGCGCAATATGTCAGCGCCCTGAAGGACGCTGGCCATATACCCGATGCTTCCTACATTTGGTGGGTGATCAGGCCTTCGGCCAGATATCCGACGATCGAATTGCGCATTTGCGACAGCGTAACTGACGTCGGACATGCCGCGGCGATCGCCGCGCTGTTTCGTTGTCTCGTGAGGCGATTATGGCGTGACAAGAGCTACGGCCCAGAGCCGTCGCCGCTGCTCAGGGCCATCACAGACGAAAATCGCTGGCAAGTTCAGTGCGACGGCGTTCACGCCGTCCTGGTCGATCCGTTTTCGCTTCAGCCCTCGTCCGCGACAGATCTGATCTCGCTTCTCTGTGAGGATCTGAAGGAGGATGCGGCGGCGCTCGGCTGCGAGGAGCATTTTGCGCTTATCCGCGCGATCCTGCGTGCCGGCGCGAGCGCGGAGCGCCAGATCGATATCATGCAGAGCGCGCTTGATCGCGGCGCGTCGTTCGAGACGGCGCTCCGCGACGTATCGGCATGGCTGATGGCCGAAACGCTTCGCCATTAACCACTTCCCCGCCCAATGCTGCATCGCAGCGCGACTGCTTTTCCTCCGCAGACGGGGCTTTTTCTTTGGAGCAAACAGACCTAACTTCAGGGAAGCGCCATGTCTGCCGCGGTCGAGTTGAGGGGCGATGTCCGAAGCCAGTTTTGAGTTGAAGCCCCCGCCGCTGGCGCTTGCCTTCATGGAAGCTGGGCGAGCCTTCGGCGAATTGTCATCGCTGCCGCTTGCCGAGGCGGCCCTGCGTTTTGCGCCTGAAGGCGATGGACACGCCGTTTTGGTCTGTCCCGGATTTCTCACCAGCGACCGTTCGACGGGCCTCCTGCGCCGTTTTATCCGTTCCAAGGGCTATGCCGTCCATGGATGGGAGCTTGGACGAAATATGGGTCCTGGGACAGCGGGCGAAAATGGCGAACGCCTCGCTGAACGAGTTATCTCTCTTTATCGCGCCTCGCGGCGCAAGGTAAGTCTTGTCGGCTGGTCGCTGGGCGGCGTGCTCGCGCGCGAAATCGCCAAGCGACTGCCCGATCAGGTCCGCCAGGTGATCACGCTCGGCAGCCCGCTGTCGGTCGGGCCGGGCGCGACGACGGTCTCGTGGATTTACAGCCGGGTCGGGGATACGCCCTATTCGGACGACGAACTGCGAAGCCTGCGGGACATGATCCGGACGCCTCCCGAGCATGTCGCCTCGACGGCCGTCTTCTCCAAGACAGACGGGATCGTGCCCTGGCGCGGCGCAATCGAGCCGAAGGCCCCGAACACTGACAATATCGAGGTCTATGCGAGCCATTGCGGCCTTGGCGTCAACCCCTTTGTCTATTTCGTCGTCGCCGACCGCCTGGCATTGCCGGAAAACGGCTGGAAGCCCTTCGACCGCCGCGCCAGCGCCTGGCGGCGGGTCGCCTACCCTTCGAGCGGCCACGTCTACGGCGACGCCTGAGGCCGCAATTGCCGAAAATGAACAAAGCTTGCTATCGCCGCACTGCTTGACGCGGCGGTCATGAAGCTCCTGCACGTCTTTTCATCATTCGGACCCTCGCCAATGACGGCGCGCTTCGGCGAGGTCGCCCATGGGGCCCGCGGCTTCACCCACCAGGTTCTGAGCCTCGACGGCGATCTGTCAGCGGCCGCGGACCTTCGTGCGCGGGTCGCGGCCGAGCCTTTCGTCGCGGGCAGGGGGCGTCCCGATCAGCTGGGGCTGCGCCAACGAATTGTCGAAAGCAGCGCGGATCTTCTGTGCACATACGGTTCTGGCGCGCTCGATGCGGCTCTCGCCAATGCGGCGGGGCCCGGTCTTGCCCATATTCATCAATATGACGAGTCGGAGGAGATGGAGCCTGCCGGCGCGGCGCGGTTGAGGAATATCGCCGCCGCCGGCGCCCTCATCGTCTTTTCGGGACCTGGCGCGGCGAAGCGCGCGGCGAAATCCTGGCGCATTCCGAAGGGACGTATCCGCTTCGTCCCTCCGGGCGTAAACACGAAGGCCTTTCGCCCATTTCCCGGACGCGCGGACGACGGGGAACTGGTGACAGTCGGCTTCATCGGCGACCTTGCCCACGAGCGCATGACGCAAGCGTTTGTGCACGCTTTCGTAAAGATGCGCGCGCGATCGGCGGCGCAGTTCGCGATTTACGGAGAGGGCGCAGCGCGGCCTGCCGCCGAGAGCCTCGCGCGCGCAATGGGCGCCCGGGGCCGCCTCTTTTTCCGCAGCCTGCGGAAAGCGCTTCCCGCCGTCTATGACGAACTGGATATCTTCATGTCCGCCGGAAATCGTCCGTCAGCCGACCGTCTCATCGAGGCGATGGCGTGCGGGCTTCCGGTCATCGGCGAGGCGCAGGGGGAGGCGCCCGTCCTGCTGTCCCGGGAAAATCTACCGTTGCTCGCCTCGCCCGGCGACGTCGAGGGGTTATCGCGTCTTCTTGGACGACTGGTTAACGACGCCGCGCTCCGCCATTCGGTCGGCAGGGCGAACGCCGCGAAGGCGCGCGACGAGTTTTCCCTGGCCCAGATGGTCCGAACCTATGTTGATATCTACCGCGAGGCTGCGGGCTGAGGCCGCACGTCAGGCGAGTGGAATTCTTCACAAATTCATGTTGTTAAGCGGCTCATTGCGGCCCGGGAGCATCACTTGGCCAAGCGACAGGTCGTCATTGTCGGCGCCGGGTTCATCGCCGGCGCCCACCTTGCTGCGCTGACGCGACGAAACGACGTCGCCGTTGTAGCGATAGTCGATCCGGCGCTCGAGCGCGCCGAGGCGATAGCCGGGCCCATAGGCGCCCGCGCCTTCGCCGACATCGCCGACATGCTGAAGGACTTTCGTCCCGACGCCGCGCATGTGCTGACTCCGCCGCCATTTCACGCCGCCAGCGCCGGGCCGCTGCTCGAGGCGGGGGTGAGCGTCCTTCTCGAAAAGCCCATGGCCGAGACGGCGGCTGATTGTGCGCGGCTGGTTGCAGCCGCGCGGGTGAGCGGCGCGGCGCTCGTCGTCAATCACAACTTCACGCATCACCCGACCTATCTTGCCGCCAAGCGCATCGCCATCAGCGGCCGCTGCGGCAAAGCGCGGCGCGGCCAATGGCGCTACGCGGCGCCCTTGCGCCAGATGACGGCGCGGCAGTTCGGGCACTGGATGTTCGAGAGCCCGCGCAATCTGCTGCTCGAACAGGTGGTGCATCCGCTTTCGCAGGTTGACGATTTCTTCGGCGGCATTCTCGATGTTGCGGCGACGCCGGGGAACCCGGTCCGACCCGCGGATGGCATCGAGCTGCGCACGGACTGGATGCTCGATCTGACCTGCACGAACGGACTCGTTCAGCTGCAGGTCGTACTTGGCGCAAGCTATCCAAGCTGGACTTTTTCCGTTCTGTGCGACGACGGCGTCATCGACGCAGACATTTTCGAAGGGCGCGTCTGCGTTCGTCGCCCTCATGCCGACATCGCGCCGCTCGATCATGCGCGACGCAATGTCAGGACCGGCGCGGACGCATTTATCGCCTCGGCCGCCGGTCTTGGCGGATTCGCGCTCGAACTTGCGCGCATCGGGCCAGCCTCCGACGGCTTCAGCCGATCGATGGCGAACGCGATCGGCGCCTTTCACGACGCGCTCGGGGCCGGTCAGCGTCCGGTTGGCGAAGTCGGCGGCAGGCTGGTTTCAATCTGCGAGAAGGCTTCCGCCGCCGCGCCCTTTGCGCCGCCGCGCAAGACGCGCCTTCCTTCCGCGGGCGAGAAGTTCGACGTCGCCATCCTCGGCGGCACCGGTTTCATCGGAACTCACCTCGTCAGCCGGCTGGCAGGACACGGAAAGCGCGTCGCGGTCATGGCGCGCTCGACCGCCAATCTGCCGGCGCTTTTTCATCGCGACGGCGTCGGGGTATTCAAGGGATCAGTCGGCGACCGAGAGGCCGTCGCGCGCGTGATTGCGAATGCGCCAAGGGTCGTCAATCTCGCCCATGGCGGCGGGGGGGCGACCCGCGGGGCGGTTGAGGCCGCCATGGTTGGCGGCGCTCTCGCCGCGGCTGAAGCGGCGAAGACGGCGGGCGCGGAACGCTATCTCTTCGTCAGTTCCTCGGCGGCGCTCTATCTCGGCGATCCCAATACGACCATCACCATGGATGCGGGCGTCGATCCCCTGCCCGATGAGCGCGGCGACTACGCGCGCGCCAAGATCCTCGCCGAGCGCGCCGTCGCAGCGATAGACGGACTCTCTGCGGTCATTCTGCGTCCCGCCGTCGTGGTCGGGGAGGGGACTTCGCCTTTTCATTCGGCTCTCGGCGCGTTCGAGAACGAAACCCATTGCGTCGGCTGGAATGACGGGCGCAATCCGCTCCCCTTCATTCTGGCCGAAGACGTCGCGGCGGCGATCGCCGCATGTCTTGACGCCGATCTCGGCGCCGTTCGCGGCAAAGCCTTCAATCTCGTCGGAGACGTGCGCTGGAGCGCGCGGCGCTATGTCGAGGAGCTCGCACAAGCGACGGGCCGACCGCTAAGATTTCATCCGTCATCGGAGCTAACGCTGATGGCGGGCGAATGGGCTAAATGGGCGGTCAAGGTTGCTGCCGGCCGCAGAAATATGCAGAAGCCCTCGCCGCGTGATTTCCGCTCACGCGGCATGGTTTCGGCCTTCGACACAGCGGCCGAAAAGCGGATCCTGGGCTGGACGCCCTGCGCCGACGAGATGGATTTCCGCCGCCGGGCTATTCTGCCGCACGCGCGATGAAGCTGCTCTGGGTCTTCTCGACGTTTGCAATTGGCGGTCCCCAGCGCCGCGCGGCGCTGCTAATGGAGCGCTTCGGCGGCGAGCATGAGCATATCGGGGTTGCGCTCGACAACCAATGGCAAGCGGAACAGTTCATCTGCGGCGGCGTGCGCTGGCGAAGACTGCCGCTCGCTTTCGGCAAGAGCAGGTTCGTATCTCTTTCCAATCTTTCTCTGATCTACCGTACACTGAAGGAACTCGCGCCAGATCTGCTGCTGACGTCGAACTGGGGGACGATCGAATGGGCGATCGCCAATTGC
>CAYTVQ010000123.1:0-7983 GCA_964441615.1 uncultured Caulobacterales bacterium
AGGAAATCACGCTGCGCCGCGGTGAGTTCGCCGCTGAATGGTCCGAGCGCGCCTTGCGCATTGGCGAGATCTTTCAGCTCGGCCGCGAGCGCGCTCCCGATCTCGCGTGCGGTCGCGCCGCCGTCGATCGTGACGCCTTCCTCGATTGGCAGTCGCGTGCGCTGCGCAACAGTGAAAAGATCGTCCGTATTCGCAGCGGCGCCGAAATCGGCGAGCGAGGCCGCAAGCAGCGGCAGCGAAGACCCGTCGGTCCCGCCGAATACATGAACGCCGCCGATCTGCGCATTAAGGCCGGAGATCACCCGCTGCGTCGCGGTTTCAACCTCGGGGAAGAGCAGTTCTGACGAGCCGGTCGCCAGCGCCTGAACCATGCGCTCCCGGATGAGCGCGACCGCGTCTGCAACCGTGGTCAGGCCGGCTTCCTGCATCTGCAGACGGGCGAGCGCCGTTTTCGCCGCGCCGTCATAGGCGGCGGCGCGGGCGAGCACGCCTTCCGCAGACAGAAGTTCGGCGGCGCGCTCGACGCCGCCATAGCTCTGGGAGACCTTGCCCGTCGCGAGCTGGATTTGCCGTTCCTGCGCCGCGCCTTGCGCACGCTGGAATCCGTTCAGGAGAATCTGCTGAAGGCCGATATCGGAGATGCGCGTCATGGGATCAGATCACATTGAGAAGGGTTTGCCAGAGCTCATCGACAGCCGCGATGACGCGGGCGTTGGCGCCATAAGCGCGCTGATAAAGAATGAGGTTCGAAAGCTCCTCGTCGAGATTGACGCCGTTTTCGGAGGCGATGCGCGCCGACATCTCGCGATTGACGGCGCCAGCCGTCTCTGCGCGCAGCGCGGCGTTCTTCGCCGCCGAGCCGATGAGTGCGACCGATTGCGCGACGTCGCGAACGGCGGCCCCGCCGCCAATGAAGGCGAGTGCGGTCGCGCCGGCGCCGTCATTCAGCCCGGCGACGCCGCTCGCCGGCCGGGCGATGGCGAAGCGCATGGGATCGGCGATGAGTGCGGCGTTTACGGACCAGCGCCCGCCTGCGCCGGCGATGAGAAGCGCGTCGGTCGTCGGCGCGCCGGCGCCGACGACGCTGTTTTGCGCATAGGCGGCATTGAGTTCGGCGGCGACCGCGTCGGCGCGGCCTGAAACAAGCGCGGCGAGTTCCGGCAGGCGCTGGCCGATGAGGTCGAGAAGTCCCCTGATCTCGCCAGCGGCGAAGGCGCCGCCAGCGTCGGCATTGACGAGCGTGCGCGCGCCTGTTGCGGCATCAACCGAGGAGAGCGTCAGCGCGCCGCCCGCGGAGCCGAGCGCCGCGTAGCCGCTGGCGCTCGCAAGGACGGTTCCGTCGCCCGCCGAAACCGTCGCCTGGCCGAGATTGTTGCGCGTCACAGTGATGGAGACGAGCTTTGAGAGTTCGGCGAGTCGGGCGTCGAGGAGATCGCCGGCCCCGGCGCTGTCCGGAACCAGGGCGTTCAGGCGGTGAATATCGGCAAGCAGCGCGTTCGCGCGGTCGATGTCGGCCGTGAGGCGCCCCTGCGCGCCGACCATCTCCGCGTCGATCGCGTCCTGGGTGCGGCTGAAAGCGGCGAAGGCGGCATCGAGCGCGGCGAGCGCGTCGGCCCGCGCGGCCGGCGAGGAGGGATTGGCGGCCGCCGCCGCCAGCGCGGCGAAGGCCCTGTCGAGCGCGTTGGCGTAGGAAATGTTCTCGCCCGGCGCGCCGAGCGAGGCGTCGATGCGCGAGAGCGCGTCGCTGATCGCCGAAGCGGCGGCGGCGTCGGAGGCGCTGCGATAGCCGGCCCCCTGCAGGAAGCGGTCGGCGGCGGCGCGGGCGATCTCGACATTGACGCCCGCGAACTGGTCGGGAATGGCGTCGGTATAGAAGGTCGCCTCGCGCCGCGTGAAATCGGCCGTGTTGACATTGGCGATGTTCTCCGACGTCGCCGCGATCGCCTGCTGGTTGGCGAAAAGGCCGGAGACGGCGGTGTTGAGCGCGACGGTGAGGCTCATCGCGATCTCCCCGGCAGGAATTGCCGATCCGGCGAGAGGCGCCCGGCGGGAATTGCCGCGCGGCCTGTCTCGCCCCCGCCGCAAACGCGGCCCCGCAAGGCTTTTTCGGGTAAGTGTCCTGCCTGTCCGCTCATGACGCCCGGAGAGGTTGCAACCGGCGCGCCATGCCGGGAGGCGGGCCGGTAAAACAATCTGGCCCCCGCGCAGCGCGGCGGCGTGATAGAAGCCGGTGAAACACAGGAGGCGCCAATGGCCGGAAAGACCCCACTGCCCCAGACCGGCGGCTGTCATTGCGGCGCGATCCGCTATGCGCTCTCGGCGCCGCCGCTCATGATCTATAATTGTCACTGCACGAACTGCCAGAAGATTACCGGCAGCGCCTTTACGACCGCCGCGACCGTGCCGGAGGCGGCGCTCGCCTTCACCAAGGGAACGCCGAAGCGGGTCGAGTGGCGCGCCGACTCGGGCGCCGTCCGCTATGGGCTCTTCTGCGGCGACTGCGGCGGCCGCATCGTCAACGGGGCCGTCCCCTCGATCGGCATGTTCTCGCTGCGGACCGGCACGCTCGACGATACAGGCTGGGTCGAACCGGTCGGCGACATCTGGACGAAGAGCGCGCAAGCCTGGGTCCGCTTCGGTCCGATCACGACCGAAGGTCAGCCCAAGGACTATGCGCCTTTCGCCGAGGCGTACCGGGCGCAGGGACGGTTCTGACCGAGCCGCTATTGCTGCGGCCATCCGCCCTGCTGCTGCTGGGGCTGGGGCGCTGACGGATAGCCCGGCTGCGAATAGCCGGGCTGGGGCGCCGGGCCAAATCCCTGCTGCGCGGGCTGAACGGGAAGGCCCGCGGCCTTCCACGCTTCGATGCCGCCGCGATACCAGAGCACGTTCTTGTAGCCGGCGTTGATGGCGCGCAGCGCCGCATTGTACGACATCCAGCACTGCGTCGACAGGCAGTAGAAGATCATGGGCGTGTCGTTGCGGCCCTGCGTTCCCTGCTGGAACATCTGAACCATCTGCTGCTGCGTCTGGTCCTGGAAGGAGCCCGGCTGGGAGAGCCAGGCGGCGGGAATGGCGCCCGGCAGCGTCTCGGGGCCGCCGAGCACGTCAAACAGGAAATAGGGCGCCTGTTTGCCCTGCACGAGCGCGACGAGCCCTTTGGTCGTGACGACCTGTCCTCCCGGAATGCTCGCCGGCGTCGGCCCATGCATCTGACCGCCATGGAGCGAGGTCGTGGGCGCGACGCCATAGTCCTGGCGCTCCATCTGCATGAGCTGATCGAGATTGGCGCCCTGTTGCTGTGCGGGGGGCTGGCCCCAGCCTCCCTGCTGCTGCTGGGGCGGCGGATAATTCGTCTGCGGATAAGTCTGCGGCGGCGGCGCGGGATAGCCGTTCTGCGCCGGCGGCGGTTGCTGCTGTTGCGGCTGTTGCTGGGGCGGCGGCGCCGCTTTCTGGCCGCCGCCGAAACTGTCCTGGGCCGCCGCCAGCGCCGGCAGCGCCAGGGCGAACGTGGCCGCCATCATCGTGATTTTCACCTTCATTGCACCGCCTCCAATTGTCTGCCTTCCATGCGAAGATCCCGCCACGGATCGAAACTGGCGTCGTCGGTCAGGACGTAGCTGCCGTCTTTCAGCCGCCAGGCATGGCGGTACATGTGCGAGAGCTCGACCGTTCCGCCCGGCGCATCGGCGTCGGCATAGGTCTCGACGCCCCGCAGCGCCTCGCCGAATTCGCGGAAGCGGCGCTCGGAGCTCTCGTTCTGCATCTCCCAGGTTTCCTGGCGGATGCGCGCGATCTCCTCATTCGAGCGCGCGATCATGTCGGCGCGCTTGCGGCTCTCCTCGAGCGCGACCTGCGCGATCCTCAGATTGTGTCCCGTGATGCGCTGCTGCCATTGCGGATTGGGCTTGATCGTCCGCCGCAGCGCCTCGAAGAAAGCGAGATTGAGCTGGCCGTTGGGCGCGGTCGCGACAAAGCCCGGAAAGGCGAAGGCGTTCACCTGCTCCATGCGCAATTGCGAAGCGCCCGGCATCTGCACGATGGTCGGGTCGCTGGCGTAGAGCGAGGTCTGGTCGGTGATCATTTTCTGGAATTCGACGACCGCCGCCATGGTCCCGCGCATGTCGCGGCCGGCGCCGTCGGTGAAAGCAAAGAGTACCTCGCCAGCCTCCTGATATTTCTGAATCTCGCCCATGGGCATCGGCGTGCGCGTCGGCTGAAAGCCGGCGAGGAGATCCGGGCGGGCGCGGAAATCGAGAATGCGCGCATTGGGCATGGCGCGCCGCACGCTCTCCTCGAGATACTGGCGCGCGCTGGCGATCGCCATCACCGGGCAGCCTGGCTGCGGCGAGGCGAGACCCTCCTGCGAGGCGTAGGCCCAGGCGGCCTGAGGCGCGATGCCGACGCTCATCGCGCCGTCCGGCGAGGTCGCGGACCACAGGAAATTATAGCCATTGGTGCACATGTAATCGCGCGCCCAGAAGACGCCGCCCTGCGTTCGCCAGCCATGCGGGATGAACAGGCTGGCCGCGCCCATGGGCTTCTCGAAGCCGGTCGCATCGACGATGACCGCCGGCTCGAAGCGCAGGACGTTGCGTCGGCCGGGAGCGGATTGCGGCGCGCTGGCGACGGGCGCCCCGCTCATCTGCGCAGGCCCGCCCGTCGATCCGCCGGTCTCGCCGTCCATCATGTCCGCACTGTCTTCTTCGTCGTCCTCATCGGCATCGTCTGCAGCGAATTCGGACTCGAGCGCGGCGAGCTCGTCCGCGTCAGGCGCTTTGGCGCTCTTCGGCGAGCAGGCCGCGGCGAGCGCCGCAACGAGAATGACGGAAAGCCGCTTCACGGTAATCCCCCCTGCCGGCATGGCGGCGCCAATCTGATCGCTTCGGGGATAGACCGCAATATTCCGCTGGATGTCGGCATGACGACGCCTACTGAACCACCGGGAGTTGCGTCGCCTCGACGCCATAAGCGCCGGGATTGAAGTTCGGGTCTTTGGTCAGAATATAGGTCTCGCTGCTGTTGACGCGCCAGGCGTGATCGTAGGTCGCGTCGAGCTGAACCTGCCCGCCGCCGACCGGGTCGTGATAGGTTTCGACGCCGCGTATGGCTTCGACGGACTCGCGCTGCATGCGGTCCTGCGCGTTCGAGCCCGGATAGATTTCGCCAGAACCCTGCTGCGCGGCGATGCTGTCGCGGCTGTTCTGGACGCTCGCGCCCGCCATCGCCTGAAACGCGGCGATGTTGCGGCGCGTCGCTTCCGCGCCGCCGGCGACGATGATGGCCGCGCGCTCGCGCGTCGCCTCGACATTGGTCTGGCCGATCGCCGCCTTCAGCGAGAAGAGGGCGTCCAGCCATTGCGGGTCCGGCGCGATCGAGCGCCGCACCGCCTCCGTGACCTCGAAATCGAGCTGGCCGTTCGGCGCGGCGGCGGCGAAGACGCCGAGCGTCGAGCCTGTCAGCGTGCGCAGCGCCTCGCCGCCCATCGGATTTTCGAGCGCGGTTTCATGGAAGACGGCGGTCGCGCCCATGGTCCCGCGCATCTCGACGCCGTTCTCCTGGTAAGCGAACAGGATCTCGCCGCCTTCGGCGCGCACCCGCCAGTTGAATCCGTATTGCCGCCCGAGCTGTTCAAGGCGCGCGGCATGGTCGGCGGCCGAGCGGGCGAAGTCTTCGCGCAGGCGATAATCGAGCATGCGCGCGCCGGGATGCGTCGCGCCCGCGCGCGCCGCGAGATAGTCGCGGACATTGGCGTATCCCGCCTGCCGGCACTCGGAATTCAGTCCCGAGTTTGACCATTGCCAGGTCTCGGTCGGAAACAGCGAGACCGAGGAGAGGCCGTCCGGCGAGACCGCCGCCCAGTCAACGCCATAAGGTTCGGCGCAGGGAACAGTGAGAGCGACGACGCCGCCGCGGGTCGACCAGCCCGCGGGGATGAGCGCATTCATCGCCGTTCCCCGTCTGATGACGCCTGGATCTGGAATCGCCGCGCGCTGAAGCATAAGCGCGCCCGGTGGAAGCGGCAGCGGCTGCGATGCAGCGACGCCCGTTCCGCCCGGCGCCGCGAAAGGCGCGCTGCCTCCCGACGCGGATTGCGGCGCCGCGGCGCCGTCGATCGGCGCCTCGCGCGTCTCGGCTGGCTTCTGCCCGCAGGCGGCGAGCAGAAGCAGCGACGCGAGCGCGACGGATGCCAAGTTTTTCATGAATCGCCCCTCGGTCTTGCGCCAGTATGGACCGGTTGCGGGGCGGCGCACAGGGTTTGGAGCCGCGCCGACGGCCCGGAGTGATGCCCAGGCGGCATGGGGATGATGATTCCGCGCCGTCCTGCCGCCATGCTAGGCAGTGGCCATGACCATCGCCGAAGCCGAGAGCCTTCTGAGCGCCGCCGCCATTTATCTGGCGATCGGGGTTCCGGTCGCGCTCTATTTCGCGTGGCGCGGCGCCGCGGCGACCGATCATGCGGCGCAAGGCGCCGGGATCTGGTTCCGGCTCGCCATTCTGCCGGGCGCCGTCCTGCTCTGGCCCTTGATGATCCTGCGCCGCCTGTCCGGACGACGGATAAACGCCCCGATCGAGGGCCGCGACGCATGAGAGCCGCGCACCGCAAGCTGCACGTCGTTATCTGGGCTCTTGTCGTCGCCGCGACTGCGTGGACGATCGCCCTCGCCATCGCGGCGCGGCCCGTCGATCCGCAAACGGATCTTCCCGAGGACATCGCCGGGGAGGCGCCGTAATGGGTCATCGCTACCAGGCCGTCGGCTGGAACGGCGCCAAGATTCTCTATGACATCTACGCCGCGCTCTGCGTCGTCGTCTTTCTCGGCGTCTTCGTCTGGGCCGGCATGAAGGCGCCAGGCGCCGGGCACGCCGCCGATCCGGTCATCCTGCTCATTCGCGGGCTCGGAGTCTGCGCCTTCGTGATGCTGACGGCGATCCTCATGATCGGGCCGCTCGCACGGCTGTCGCGGCGGTTCATTCCGTTCCTCTACAATCGCCGCCATCTCGGCGTAATGACCTTCGCCGTAGCGACGGCGCACGCCGCGCTGACGCTCCTCTGGTATCACGGGGCCGGTCCGCTCAATCCCTTCGTGTCGCTTCTCGTCTCCAATGACGGGCCGCCGGGAATCCCCTTCGAGCTGTTCGGGCTCGGCGCCTTCGTGATTCTCCTCGCCATGGCGGCGACCAGCCACGACTACTGGCTCAACAATCTCTCGGCGCCGGCGTGGAAGGCGCTGCACATGCTGGTCTACGCCGCCTACGGACTCCTCATCGCCCATATCGCCTATGGATTCTTTCTGACCGAGCGCAGCCCCGTCCTGCCGGCGCTGGCGCTCGGCTCGTTCACGCTCGTCGCCGGCGTTCATCTCCTCGCGGGCCTTAAGGAGTGGCGGCGCGACGGCGCCATGCGCGGCGTCAGGGCGCCTGAAGGCTGGATCGACGTCTGCGCGCCCGAGGACATTCCCGACAGTCGCGCCGTCATCGCGCCGCTGCCGGGCGGCGAGCGCATCGCCGTCTTCCGCGACGGCGTGAAGATTCTCGCCGTCACCAATGTCTGCCGGCATCAGAACGGTCCCCTCGGCGAGGGGCGCATCGTCAAGGGCTGCGTCACCTGTCCCTGGCATGGCTGGCAGTACGAAGCCGAGACCGGCGTCTCGCCCCCGCCCTTTACGGAAAAGATCGCCACTCATGACGTCCGACTTTCGCGGCTCGGGCGCGTTTTCGTCCGCGTACGGCCCAATCGCCTGGGCGCGCGCGCGCAATTTGCGACGCTGGAGCGCGCGCCATGAGCCTCAATCGCGGCGTCCTGCCGCCTGACCGCGACCCCGGATTCTTCATCGGCTGGGAGAAGGCGCCCGCGGCCGACCGGCGCTTCATCCTCGCGAGCCTGCCGCTCGCGCTCGCGGGCGCGGCGGGCCTCGGCTTGGTGTCGGCGCGCGGCCTTGGCGAGCCGGGCGCCGGGGCGTGGCATGCGGATGCGCTCCAT
>CAYTVQ010000124.1:0-7932 GCA_964441615.1 uncultured Caulobacterales bacterium
CCGACGCCGCAATATGAAACTAAAGCGTCCGTTATTGCATTGCAACATTTTTTTTGCAGTGCAATAATCCCGAAATCCGGGTCCTCGTCGCCCGGAAAGCGCCTTCGAAATCCTCTCGCCTTTGGCCGGCTTCGATTCTACAGCGGTCGGTCTGTTGCGGTTGCGTTCAGCCCGCCATTTTCTTCCGGGACATCCATGACTGATGAAAAAGCGGCCCAAGCAGCGGCAAAGTCCGATCTCGGCGCGCCGGTCCGCGTCAAGAAGGTCGGGGCGCTGCAAAAGCTGACGTCGGGCGTCGGCCGGCTCACGCGCCCGAGACGGAAGTTTGAAATGCCGAACGAAGGCGGTTCGGGCCTCAAGATAATCATCGCGACCGACGCCTGGCGGCCGCAGCTGAACGGCGTCGTGCGCACGCTGGAGACGCTGGGGAGCATTCTGACCAGCTTCGGCAATGAGGTGCGCTACATCACGCCGAACGAGTTCAAGTCGGTGCCTCTGCCGTCCTATCCGGAAATTCGCCTGTCGATCCTCCCGAACCGGCGGGTGGCCAAGATCATCAACGACTTCAAGCCGGACGCAATTCATATCGCGACGGAAGGCCCATTGGGGCGCGCCGCCCGCCGCTTCTGCAAGCGGCGCGGCTATCCGTATACGACGAGTTTTCACACCCGATTCCCCGAATACGCCAATGAGCGTTGGGCGGTTCCCATCTCCTGGGGTTACGCCGTCTTGAGGGATTTCCATAAGGATGGCGAGGCCATGATGGTGGCGACGCCCGGCCTCATGGAGGAACTGAGAGAGCGCGGATTCACCAAGATGCGGCTATGGGCCCGCGGCGTCGATCTTAGCGCCTTTCGGCCGGGCGACCGCTCCTTTCTCGATCACCTGAAGCGGCCCATCTTCCTCTATGTCGGCCGGCTCGCCGTGGAGAAGAGCATCGAAGACTTTGTCGCCCTCGATCTTCCCGGTACAAAGCTGATCGTTGGCGATGGACCGCAGCGCGCGGAACTTGAAGCGAAGTTTCCGGAAGCGGTTTTCGCAGGTCCGAAATTCGGGGATGAGCTGACGAAATATTATCAGGCATCGGATGTTTTCGTCTTCCCCTCCCGCACGGACACATTCGGCCTCGTGAATGTGGAGGCGCTCGCCTGCGGCGTTCCCGTCGCCGCCTATCCCGTGCGCGGGCCGCTCGAAATTCTCGCCGGCGCGCCGAAGGGCTGCGGAGCGATGAACCAGGATCTGAAGCAGGCCTGCCTTGACGCCTTCGAAAACCGCAACCCGGAGGAATGCCGGCGGCATGCTGAGAATTTTTCCTGGGATGCGGCGACCCGCCAGTTTATCGCCAATCTTGAAATTCCCGGCTTCGACGAGGATTTCTGGCTGCGATCGGCGAAGATCATAGACTGAGCGGCGGACGGCGCTTCACGAAAGCGCCGACCCGTCCCGCAACGGGACAGCCCGCTTCGTGACGGTCGCAGCGGAGCCCCGCGCATCGTGCGCCAAGGGAAGAATTCACGCGTACCGCGAACCCGGCACGGGCCTTGCCTCTCCTTCCCCGAATGGGTCAGCCCGCAGCGCTGACGGGGTAAGGAGAGTAACAATGGCCAACACGGTCGATCTTCATGTGGGGATGCGCCTCAGACAGCGCCGCCGGCTTCTTGGCTACACCCAGCAGAGGCTGGCGGACGACGTGAACATCCGCTTCCAGCAGATCCAGAAATACGAAAGCGGCGCCAATAGAATTTCGGCCTCGCGCCTGTGGTCGCTGGCCAAGGCGCTCGATGTCCCGGTGTCGTTTTTTTTCGAGGGATTGACCGGCGACGAACTGATCGAAGGCGACGAGGAGACGAACGGCCATCACGAGAAGAATGGCGTGCGTGCGATCCCTGACGTCTTCTCCAACAAGGAGACGATCGACCTCGTGCGCGCGTTTTACAATCTCGGCGAAGAGCCGCGTCGCCGCCTTCTCGATCTCGCCAAGGCGATGTCGGGAGAGTGACAGGGAGTCCCCGGCGTTCGCGCCCTGACCCGGAATCCCCGGACTCCCCCAATCTCTGATTCGCGCGGCGCTCGTGCGCATCCTCGTGGCGCGGCGTCCCGCTTGAAACGACTCGGCGCGCCGCCCATGATGGCGCATGCCTGAAGCGGACGCCGAACTTTCCGCCTTCGCCGCCTTCGCCGGCCGGCTCGCCGACGCCGCGCGGGCCGAGACCTTGCCGCGTTTTCGCGGCGGCGCCGAAGTTCATAATAAAGCCGGCATCTGGTTCGATCCCGTCACCGACGCCGACCGCGAGGCCGAGCGGTTGCTGCGCCGGTTGATCGCGGCGGTCCATCCGGACCATGGAATTATTGGGGAGGAGTTCGGCAGCCATCGGCCGGAGGCCGAATGGCGCTGGGTCCTGGATCCGGTCGATGGCACGCGCGCCTTCGTGTGCGGCGTCGCAAGCTGGGCGACCCTGATCGCGCTGGAGCGCAACGGCGCCCCGGTTCTTGGCGTCATAGATCAACCTTATACGGATGAAAGGTGGATCGGCCATTCCGGACTCGCCGAGTTTCGGCGCGGGCAAAAGACGCGAGCCTGCCGCGCGAGCGGCGTCAAGGACCTGAAGGCTGCGCGTATCACCACGACCGATCCGCGCAGGACGGGCTATTTCACCGCTGCGGAATCGGAGGCGTTCAGCGCGCTTGGCGAGGCCTGCAAGGTCGCGCGCTTCAGCCTGGATGCCTATGGCTATGGTCTGCTCGCGCTTGGCGAAATCGATCTCGTTGTCGAGGCGAGCCTCAAACGGCACGATTTCTCGGCGCTTGTCCCGATTATCGAAGGCGCCGGCGGCGTCATCACCGACTGGCGCGGCGAGCCGCTGAGAGACCCCGAAAGAGGCCGCGTCGCCGCCGCCGCCAACGCCGACCTTCACGCCGCGGCGCTCGAACGGCTGCGCTGCGTCTAGAGCGGCACGTATTTCGGCAGGAAACCTTCCATTTTCTTCAGCACCGCCTGCAGCCGGGCTTCGGCTGCTTCAAGCGGCTCATCATTTTCGACGCCCGTCATCAGGCGCACCATGGCGCCGTCCGAGCGGTGGCGCGTCACCGCGTCATGGGTCAGCCAGAAGCGCATCATGAATTCGTTGGCTACGTTGCGTCCGCGCTGGGGATACCAGTAGTAGACGAGCTGGCGCGCGCCGCGATTCTCGATGACCAGACGGTTGTAGTTCAGCGGGGCGCCGTTGAAAGCGCCGGCGCTGACGACGGTGTGCGTCCTGATTTCCCAGCCGCCGCCCGGGATGCACTGGCGCGGGCTGTGCCAGGAACGGCCGTCGCGGCGCGCTTCGAGATAGGCGGCGTAAATGTTGATGACGTCGCCTTCCGGCGACAGCATATCGACCACGATGGTGTCATCGGCGCCGATGACGTCGGCGATCTCGGGCGTCAGCTCGCGAATATTGGACTTCCAGCCGGCGAATTCCCGCGGCAGGCGGTCGAAATCCTCACGCGGCGGCGTGATGAGCGACTCGACGGTTGTCGCGCGCGCCGCGAGCAGCGTGGCGGCTGCAAGGACAATGACGCCGCCAAACGCCGGCAGGCGGTTCAGCCTGCCGACGCTCGGGGGCGTCTGCCGAAGTTCCGGAGAGCCGAGCGCCGACAGGGCCGACACGCGCGGCGTCTGCAGAAGCCCAAGCATGCTCACTGCGGCGAAGAGCGCCGCAAGGCAGAGAAGGAACACGACCCAGCCTTCGAAAAAATGCAAGGCGCCCTCGGCGTGGCTCGTGCCATAGGCCTGCACCAGCGCGCCGGTGACGGCTATGCGGAAGCTGTTCATCAAAATGGTGATCGGCACAGTTGCAAGCACGATCGCCGCCTTGTGCCAGAGCGGCCCGCGATAGATGTAGGCGGTCATGACGCCTAGCGAGAGAAACGGGAAAAGATAGCGCAGACCCGAGCAGGCCTCAGCCACCTGCAGCTTGTATTCGCCGAGATCGATAATGTTCCCGGTGAGGAACACCGGGATGTCCATAAGCTTGATCATGGCGACGCCGAGGATCGACGACCATTCCTGAAACTTCCAGGAGAGGATGGTGATCAGCATGTAGGGCGGAGGCACGGCGAAGAAGAGAAAAGCGATCGGCGCCGCAGTCGTTCGGAGCAGGGACAGCCCGCCGAAGGCGGCGGTCAAACCGGCAATGGCGACGACGATGCCGATCTGCTGAAAGAGGAAGCTCTCAGTTACGCGTCCGAGCAACGCCAGAAGACACGCAGCGCCAAAAATGCCGGCCCCTGCCAAAGCGGGGGCGCCGACGCTGGCCATGACCTCCTTGCGGTTCGTCCAGACCAGCCAGGCGGAAATGACCGGGATGAAATAGCTGTGCGAAAGCTCCTGCTGGGCGCCCCATCGGGTCCAGAGATTGCCGAATGCGTCCCAGAAAAGCACGACGGTAAGGGCCAGCGCCGCGCCCAGTGCGGCCATCCAGGGCTGGAACCCGCCTTTGAACAGGGAATTAGCGCCGGTCGCCATCGTCATCCGAGGTCTCTCCCGCAAGGGGGGTCACGGCGCCCCTTGAGCAAGGTGCCTTAGCCGCACCAGATAATTGCTGCAATATTCGTGCGTTGGGGCCGCCCCAACGCGACAGGAGCCTGGTGACGGTCGCCATCCCGTCATCTGCCTCGGCGTCCCGCCAGCGGGGACGCCGCCAGGGCGGTCGCGAGGTAGAGGCGGTCGGTTCCCGGGCCGCCGTCTTCAAAACGGCAGGAGATCCCAGCGCGCCAGAAAAGCTGCCAGCGCGACCGCGCTGAATGATGTGGCAAGAAGGCCCATCAGGACTCCCAGCGGCATGCGCTCGCTCCTCCGTGTCCGGATTGTTGAAAATAGCAGCGCGACGCCGAGGAGGCCCGCGACGAGGCCGGCCGCCGCAAACCCCTTGGCCCAGCCCAGAAAACCGACGAGGAGGAGAAACTCGTTTGCTTCCGCGCTGGCGCCGACTGCGCCCGCAAGACCGAGCGCCGATGCGGCGCCCAGAAGGGAGGTGATCCATGCGAGCGGCCGTATGCCCGCCTCGCGCGCCGATCGTGCGCCGTTGATAAGCCGGGCTGCAGGCGCAAGGAGGTAATTGATGGCCCCGAACACGAGGAAAAACGCCGGCAAGCCGGCCCACAGCCCGAGCGCCAGTCCCATTGCGGGCGTTTCAGCGATGGCGGTCGCGATGCGCAGCGGCGCCTGTGTTTCAAACAGTGCGCCAACAAATTCGGGCGCCTTCATCTCGTCCGCACAGGACCGATCGAGGGCGCCATTCGGGTCATCGAAGAATTTCGTGATGAAGGCGCCTCCGCACTTTGTCGAACGCGTCGGTCCGTGGCCGGCATAGGGAAACTCGACATAGGTCGCGTTGGAGAAGCCGGGCAGGATCGACTTCGCCAGCATGGGCGGCGTGATCGGGTCCATTTCGCCATTGGCGATGACGGTGCGGATGTCGGTTTCGACCGGCGCGTATTGATCGGCTGGCCGCGCCGCCATCCCGTATTTCTTGCAGAGTTTGGCAATCGCCTCGCCGACCTCGGGACTTCCTTGCATCTGTCCGAGGACCGGTTCAGCGGCCTGGTCCTTCTCGATGGCGCGAGCGAGGTCGAAGGCCCAGCCGTCATTGCACATGATCGCGTTGTACATGCCCTGGCTGATCTCTATTCCGCCGGGACCGCCGGCCGCCGTCAGGGCGCGAAAACCGTCAAAGTCCCGCCTCTCGATCAGAGCGGCGAAAGCCGCGATGAAGGCTGGCATCGTCGGATAGTTTTTCTGTTCATAGAACATCTGGAAGGGGAGGGCGGGAACAATGTCCTGGAAGATCGTGACTTCGCCCGTAGGCGCAAGCTCCGTATCGAGAGCTTTCAGTCTGATCGGATCCTTCTGGATCGCGAGCATTGCTCCCTTCAGCCTGGCCTCGATATTCGGGAAATTCGCCTTGCATGTTCCGTTTGCAGCGCAGGCTTTTTCGAGGAGAGCCAGGTCTCGCTGAAGAAATGTGCCGACAGTCTGGAAATGCGCTCCCTGGACCAGCGGAACAATGGCGTCGAGCACGGCAGCGCGGATGCCTTGAGGATCCTCCTTCAAATAGGCCTGACCGAGAATGGAGCCGTAGGAAATTCCCCAGACGTTCCACTTCTCGATGCCGAGAGCCCGGCGCAGGGCATGCACGTCGCGAGCGTTCTCGATGGAGTTATAAGCGGCGAGGTCGATGCCGCGGGCCTTGGCGGCGGCGAAGCAGGCTTCGATCGGATGGAGCCGCGACTGGAGATACTCCTCCCATGAATGCACATTCGTGGCGGCTGGATCGACATTGGAATAGAGCGGGCAATAGTCGCCGGAGTAGCCGACGCCCCGTTGTTCGAGGATATACATGTCGCGCACGTCGCGGGCGCCATGGTCCTTGAGGCGCCGCGCATATCCGGTAACGGTGACGCCGGGGCCCCCCGTAAGATAGATGATCGGATCGTCGCGCTTTTTCCACTCGCCGTTCTTGGCGGCGTCCCAGATCAGCGGCTTGCGCGCCGCCAGCTTCACATAGTGAAGCTGGATCTTGCGGGACCGAGGGCGCTCGCGGTTCTCCGGAACCGTCAGGAGGCCGCAGGAAATTTCGCCGGGCTTGTACTGGAAGCGGCCCTTGAACGGGCAGACGATCGGCGTGATCGCAAACGAGTCGCGGGCAAAGATGTCGGCGACCGCTTCAGGGGTCTCGTTGGCGCCTGACTCTTCCACCCATTCATCGGTCGGCGTTCCGGTTTGGGCGGCCGCAGCGGCGATCGGCAGCCAGACCGACGACAAAAGGGCGAGCCCCGCCGCCACGAGAGAGCGCATCATTCCCCAATCCCCTCAATTCCCCGATGGCGACGCTAGCAAATCGCGCAAGGGAGGGAAATGGCGGCGGGCGACGCCGCCGGCGGAATTCGGACGGGTCGTATGGATTGCCGGTCGAATGGAGGCGGCTCCGGACCAAAAAGCCGCATTGCCGAGCGTCAACGGCGCTTGATTCAATCGGCCGCTCGCCAACTCCGAAAATCATCACAATGCATCAGACCGTTCGCGCATCTCCGGCCCATGCGAGCTTCGCAGAGCTCTTCACCCCGAAACTCGCGACCGTCCTGCGCGAAGGCTACGGGCTGAAGGAGTTGCGGCGCGACGCGGCGGCCGGTCTTACCGTCGCCATCGTCGCCCTGCCGCTTTCCATGGCGATCGCGATCGCTTGCGGTCTTCCGCCGGAGCGCGGCCTAGCCGCGGCGGTCATTGGAGGCTTTCTGGTCTCGGCGCTGGGTGGAAGCCGCTTTCAGATCGGCGGGCCCGCCGGCGCGTTCATCGTTCTCGTCTCAGCGACCGCGACGCGTCACGGCATTGATGGGCTTCTGATCGCGACCATGCTCTCGGGCGCGATGCTCGCCTGCGCCGGATTCCTCCGTATCGGAACTTATATCCGGCTCGTTCCCTATCCCGTGACAGTGGGTTTCACTGCCGGCATCGCGCTCATCATCTTCGCGAGTCAGATCAAGGATCTGCTCGGACTTGCCATGACGCAGCCTGAGCATGGGTTCCTTGCCGAGATTGAGGCGGCGGCCGGCGCCATCTCGTCCTTAAACCCCTTTGCCGCCGGGATCTCCGCATCCGTCATCGTGATTATCCTGGCCCTGCAGCGATGGCGGCCGAGCTGGCCGAGCATTCTCATCGGAGTGGTTCTCGCCGGCGCCGCCGTTGCGCTGTTTGACCTGCCGGTCGAGACCATCGGCTCACGATTTGGGGGCCTGCCCGCCGGCCTGCCGCCGCCGCATCTGCCGGAGATTTCCCTGGCGAAGATTTCCGCCGTTCTGCCAGACGCCTTCGCCTTCGCTCTCCTCGGTTCCATCGAGTCGCTGCTGTCCGCGACCGTCGCTGACGGCATGACCGGACGCCGCCACCGG
>CAYTVQ010000125.1:0-7900 GCA_964441615.1 uncultured Caulobacterales bacterium
TATCACGAAGTGATGGTGCGCGATCTCAAAGTCATGGACCAGGCGGCGATCGCCCTCACTCGCGAAAACAACATCCCGATCGTCGTCTTTCCGCTCTCGCGCGAGGGCGGCATCGTCGGCGCCCTCACCGGAACCGGGCCGCACACGCTGATCTCGGACAGATAGTTGCGCCTGCGCCCGGAGAGGGCCAGAATAACGCTGCGAAATCAGCAGCCTGACGCGGCAAGGAGGCGGCATGAGCGGCAAGATCGATCTCCAGGATGTGAAGAAGCGCATGGACGGCGCGCTCGCCGCGCTGAAATCTGACTTCGGCGGTCTGCGCACGGGCCGCGCTTCAGCGGCGCTGGTCGATCACATCAAGGTTGACGCCTATGGCGCGATGATGCCCGTCAATCAGGTGGGCACTGTCGGCGTGCCCGAACCGCGCACGATCTCCATTCAGGTATGGGACAAGGGACTTGTCGGCGCCGTCGAACGCGCCATTCGCGACTCAGGTCTCGGCGTCAATCCGGTGGTCGATGGCACGCTGATCCGGATTCCCATTCCGGCGCTCACACAGGAAAGGCGCGTCGAGCTGAAGAAGGTCGCCGGCAAGCATGCCGAGCATGCGCGTGTGGCGATCCGAAATGTCCGCCGCGAGGCCATGGAGGCGATCAAGAAAGGCAAGGACATCAGCGAGGACGAAGGCAAGCGGCTGCACGATCAGGTGCAGAAGCTGACCGACGATGCGGTCAAGCATGTCGACGACGCCCTGCACGCCAAGGAAGCGGAGATCATGCAGGTGTGAGGCGCGGGCGCGGTGAACGGTGAATGGTGAATGGTGAGACAGGCTGGCGATCCTGCGGGTCATCCGCACCCGCGGCATCGCGCTATTGGCGGTTGACCGCACGCTCATCATGTCGTCGGAGCGCCCCGTGACGGCGAGCTCTGCCACTGAAGGGGGCGCCGAGGCCCCGCTGCGCCATGTCGCCATCATCATGGACGGCAATGGCCGCTGGGCGGCCGCGCGCGGCCTCCCGCGATCGGCGGGGCACCGAGCCGGCGTCGAGGCGGCCAAGCGCGCGGTCGAGGCGGCGCGCGATCTCGGTCTCTCGCATCTCACCCTCTACAGCTTTTCGACCGAGAACTGGCGCCGCCCCGCTGGCGAGGTCGCCGACCTTCTCGGCATCATGAAGGAGTTCATCACCGCCGATCTGCCGACGCTGAAGAAGGAGGGGGTGAAAGTCCGCATCATCGGCGACCGCGGGTCGCTCGACCGCGAACTGAAGCTCCTCGTCAATCGCGCCGAATCCGAAACGCAGGCGAACACCCGCTTCCAGCTCAATATCGCTTTCAACTATGGCGGCCGCGACGAGATCGTCCGCGCCGCCCGGGCGCTGGCGCGAGCGGCGAAAACCGGCGCGCTCGATCCGGCGAAGATCGATGAAGCCCTGTTCGAGCGCTATCTCGACACAGCGGGAGTCCAAGACCCTGACCTCGTCATCCGTACCAGCGGCGAGCAGCGCATAAGCAATTTCCTTCTGTGGCAGGCTGCTTACGCCGAATACGCCTTCCCCGATGTTCTGTGGCCTGATTTTTCCAAGGCGCACTTCGAGGAGGCGATCGCCGAATTCCGGCGCCGCGAGCGACGGTTCGGCGGAAGATAGATACGCAGGTGGCGCCCGAACCACGCGCAAACGGATCTGTTGATGACGGCGCCCTGTGGAAGCGCGCGGCCTCGGCCGCGGTGCTCGTCCCCCTGACAATCGGGGCGGTGCATGCCGGCGGCGCCGTTTTCGCCGCGCTCGTCGCATTCCTCGGCATCTTGATGATTTTCGAGTGGGCGCGAATGGTGGAGGATGGGCGCGAATTCTCGCAGTGTTTCGCGGCGCTCGGCCTTGGCGGCGCTGCGGCCTTCGTCGCGGCGGCCGCGGGACATTATCCGGCGGCTTACGCGATCGCCGGAATCGCCGGCCTCGCGGCGGCCGAGCGCACGCGGCTGGGCGCGAGGAGGCCGCTCTGGGCCGCCTTCGGCGCGGCCTATGTCATCGCGCCTTCGGTCGCGCTCATCTGGCTTCGCAATGAAACGCAGAACGGCGCGCCGCTCGTGCTCATGCTGTTCCTCATCGTCTGGGCCGCCGATACGGGCGGCTACATCGCCGGGCGCCTCGTCGGCGGACCCAAGCTCAGTCCAGCCATCTCTCCGGCCAAGACCTGGGCGGGGGCGGCCGGCGGCCTCGTCCTCGGGGGGCTCGCCGGAATGGCGGCGGCCCAATGGGTCTGGGGGGAGGGAGATCTTCTCCGCTACGCCCTGATTGGGGGGAGCCTCGGGGTTGCGTCCATCCTCGGCGACATGGCCGAATCCGCCTTCAAACGGGTGTTCGGGGTCAAGGATTCAAGCGGGTTCATCCCCGGCCATGGCGGCGCCCTCGATCGGCTGGACGGGATGATTTTTGCGACGACAGCTATGGCGCTGGTCCTCTATTTCCATATGCTTGCCCGCGGGGGCTGAAGGGGTGGCGTGATGACGGCGAAGGTCGTCGGGCGGAAGGCCCGTCGCATTTCAATTCTGGGCTCGACCGGATCGATCGGCGTCAACACGCTTGATCTGCTCGATTTTGCGGCCCGCGCTGGCGACAGCTTCGAGATCGAGGCCCTGACCGCCAATCGCAATGTGGCTCTTCTCGCCGAACAGGCGAAGAAGTTCCGGGCGAAGTTCGCCGCCATTGCCGATGCAGGCCTCAAGAGCGATCTCGCCGACGCGCTTTCGGGAAGCGGAATCGCTTTTGGCGCGGGGCCGGCGGCGGTTGAAGAGGCGGCGGCGCGCGACGCCGACTATGTCATGGCGGCGATTGTCGGTGCGGCGGGACTGCACCCGACCCTGCAGGCGGCAAAACGCGGCGCCGCCATCGCGCTCGCCAACAAGGAATGTCTTGTGTGCGCCGGCGACGTCGTGAAGGCGGCGGTCGCCGAGTCGGGCGGCGTCCTGCTCCCCGTCGATTCCGAGCATAACGCCATTTTCCAGGTCTTCGATTTCGCGCATGCGCACCGGGTCACGCGGCTGATCCTCACGGCCTCAGGCGGCCCGTTCCGGCAATGGACGCGCGCTCAGATGGCGGCGGCGACTCCGGCGCAGGCGGTCGCCCATCCCAACTGGTCGATGGGCGCCAAGATCTCCGTCGACTCGGCGACGCTGATGAACAAGGGCCTTGAGCTGATCGAGGCGGCGCATCTCTTTCCGATCGACCATCAGCGGATCGAGATCGTCGTCCACCCGCAATCGGTCATTCATTCCATGGTCGAATATGTGGACGGTTCGGTTCTCGCCCAGCTGGGCACGCCCGACATGCGGACGCCGATCGCGACGACCCTCGCCTGGCCCGACCGGACGCCCTCGCCCA
This sequence comes from uncultured Caulobacterales bacterium, assembly GCA_964441615.1. GTDB lineage: Bacteria > Pseudomonadota > Alphaproteobacteria > Caulobacterales > Parvularculaceae > Amphiplicatus. The sequence continues at coordinate 3,381 of CAYTVQ010000125.1, forward strand.
GCGCCCGGCTCGATTTTGCGAGGCTCTCGGCGCTGACCTTCGAGGCGCCCGATCCCGTCCGCTTTCCAGCCCTGCGCCTAGCCCGCGAAGCGGTCGAAAGGGGCGGCGTTTTCCCGGCGACGCTCAACGCCGCCAATGAAGCGGCGGTGGCCGCGTTCCTGGCCGGGGGCCTTAAATTTCTGGACATTGCGGGCATTACCGAGCAGGTTCTTGAAGATGTCGGTCGGCGTAACGGACCAGCCAAGCTCTCGACGCTCGATGAGGCCGTGGCCGCGGATCAGGAAGCAAGGCGTCTGGCGCAGGCCGCGATAGCGGCGCGTCGGGCCGCGTAAAGAGGGCCTGGAACTTCAACCGATGTCACTCGACGCGCTCACGCCGATGCATTTCGCGGTGCTGCCGATTTCGGTGCTCGCGTTCGTCATCCTTCTGACGGTCATCGTCTTCTTTCACGAATACGGACATTTTTCGGTCGCGCGCCTGTTCGGCGTGCGCGTCGAGGTGTTCTCGATCGGCTTTGGCAAGACGCTCTGGCGCTGGACCGACCGCAAAGGCACGGAATGGCGGATCTCGCTCATTCCGCTCGGCGGCTATGTGAAGTTCTTCGGCGACGCCAATGCGGCCTCGATTCCGAGAGAGGATCTCGATGACAAGGCCGCTCCGGCGACGACACAGTTTCCCCGGCCCGGAGACAAGCCGGCCGGCATGACGCCGGCCGAGCGCAAGGCATGCTTTCACTACAAGCCCGTCGGCGTGCGAGCGGCAGTGGTCGCTGCGGGACCGGTCGCCAATTTCGTTCTCGCGACCGCCATCTTCTGGGCGCTCTTCTGGTCCTTCGGCAAGGTGCTGCTGGCGCCGGTGATCGCTGATGTGCGTCCCGATTCGGCGGCGGCCGAGGCGGGGCTGCAGTCCGGCGACAGAATCATTTCCGTCAACGGCGAGGCGATCGAGGAGTTCGACGAACTCCGCCTCATCATCACGACAAGCGCCGGCGAAAAGCTGAACATGGTCGTCGAGCGCGGCGGCGAACGGGTCAATCTCACGGCGACGCCGCGCCGGGAGGAGACCAAGGACGCCTTCGGTAATCCGATCCGGACCGGAATGCTCGGGATCACGGGCGATCGCAACGCCTACTCTTTCAAAAAATTCACTCCGCTGGGGGCGCTGGAGGAAGGCGCCGCCAGCGTCTGGAAGATTCTGAAAACAACCGTGAAGTTCCTCGGCCGGCTGATCCTCGGCAAGGAAGACCCAAGCCAGCTCGGCGGGCCGATCAAGATGGCCCAGTATGCGGGCCAGGCGGCCATGTCCGGTTTCGACCAGGAGGGGTATTCCGAGCCTCCAGGGTTCTGGACGATGCTGAAGGTCAGCCTCACGACCTTCATCAATCTGGCGGCGGTGGTGTCGGTCTCGATCGGCTTCCTCAATCTTTTGCCGGTCCCGGTTCTCGACGGGGGGCATCTCCTGTATTACGGCTACGAAGCGGTTGCGGGGAAACCGCTCGGAGCGAAAGCGCAGGCGATCGGCTTCAGGCTCGGACTCGTGCTCTTGGCCGGACTCATGATTTTCGTGACGTGGAACGACATCAACAACATCTTGTCACTGGGTTAGGGACGACATGAAGTCAGTTAGGTCGGGGGGCGCCTCACGCATGGCGCTTGCGTGGGTTCTGGCGGCGACTGCGGCGCCGGCTATGGCGCAGACGTCGCCGCCTTCCGGCGCGGCGCCCGCCGCCGCCATGCATGCCGAGGCCGCGCCCGTCATTCAGTCGATTGCGGTCAAGGGCAATCAGCGCATCGAGCCCGAGACCATCGCGTCCTATCTCGTTGTCGCTCCGGGCGATCGCGCCGAGCCCGAACTTCTCGACCTCGGCCTCAAGACGCTTTTCAACACCGGCCTTTTTGCCGATGTCAGCCTCGTCATGCAGCCGGGCAATGTTCTCCTGATCGAGGTGAAGGAGAATCCGATCGTCAACCGGCTGATCCTTGAAGGCAACCGGCGCCTCAAGGACGACAAGCTGACGGAAGACCTTCAGGTCAGCGAGCGCACCGTTTTCACGCGCGCCAAGGTGCAGGCGGACGTCACGCGCATCATCGAGCTCTATCGGCAGAAGGGCCGCTTCGCCGCGACGGTGACGCCCAAGGTCACGCCGCTCGAACAGAACCGCGTCGATGTGATCTATGAGATCGACGAGGGGCCGAAGACCGGGATCGCCAAGATCAATTTCGTCGGCAACAAGGCGTTCACCAGCGGTCAGCTGCGCGATGTCGTCCTGACCAATGAGAGCCGGTGGTGGAAGCTTTTCTCCAGCCACAAGAACTTCGACCCCGACCGCGTCGAATATGACCGGGAACTCCTGCGCCAGCATTACGCCAAGAACGGCTATGCGGACTTCCAGGTCATCTCAGCGGTCGCGGAGCTGACGCCCGACCGCAAGGATTTCTTCATCACCTTCACGGTTGACGAAGGGCCGAAATACCAGGTCGGCGAGGTCAAGGTGAAAACCTCTCTCGCCAAGCTCGACGAGAACGCGCTGGAAAGCTTCGTGCCCATCAAGTCGGGCGAAACATTCAATGGCGAGAAGGTTGAAAAGACCGTCGAAGCCATCACCTTCGCCACGGGATCGACCGGCTACGCCTTCGTCGATGTCAATCCGCGCCTGGACCGCAATCCGGAAACCAGGACGGTGGACATAACTTTCGAGGTCAATGAGGGCCCAAGAGTGTATGTCGAGCGGGTAAATATCACCGGCAACACCCGCACGCTCGACAAGGTCATCCGCCGCGAGGTGAGAATCGCGGAAGGCGATCCGTTCAACCGGGTGCTCGTCGATCGCTCCAAGGCGCGCATCAAGTCGCTCGACTACTTCAAGGAAGTCGAAATCGAGGAGAAGCCGGGCTCGGCGCCGGACCGGACCGAACTCGACGTGAAGGTCGAGGAGAAGTCCACCGGCTCGTTCAGCGTCGGCGTCGGCGTGTCATCGACCGAGAACTTCATCGTCGATCTCTCGATCTCCGAGAAGAACCTGATGGGCAAGGGCCAGCTGCTCGTATTCCGGGTGCAGGCAAGTTCGCGCACGCGCCAGGTCGATATCCGCTTCACCCAGCCTTATTTCCTGGACCGCAATCTCACCGCCGGATTCTCGCTGTTCAACCAGCGCACCAACTTCAGGGAATCCGGCTTCATCCGCGACCGCATCGGCTTCGGCCTCAACGCCGGTTTCCAGATTTCGGAATACGGCCGCGGTTCGCTGCAATACCTGTTCACGCATGACAAGGTTGAGATCGACGCGCCGCAGATCATCGGCATTGCGACGGGCACTGATCTTTCAACGATTTTCATCCCGGGCGTCACGCCTCGCATTTTCGACGGCGACAATGACGGCATACAGGATCTCGACGTACTGACGTTGAACCCGCTGTTCTACGCCGACACCTGCGATTTCATTGAAAACCAGCTGACCCCGAGTTGCGAATCTGAAGGCAAGTTCCTCACTTCGCTGATCGGCTATTCGATCGCTTTCGACAAACGCGATGACCCGCTCCGGCCCTCGCGCGGCTGGCGCTTCGGGCTGTCGCAGGCCATGGCGGGCCTGGGCGGCGACGTCAATTACTGGCGCACCGAGGCCAATGGCGCGATGTATCATCCGTTGGTCGGCAAGTTCATCGGCGCCCTCAAGTTCCGCATGGGCTATGTCGACGGTTATGGCGGCGACGTGGTCCGCCTGTCGGACCGGTTCTTCGAGGGCGCTGATACGTTCCGGGGCTTCGAAGTCGCGGGCGTCGGCCCGCGCTATCTGCCGCGCAATACCGGTCTGAACAGCAGTGGCGACATCATTGGCCAATCGATCGGCGGCAAAGTCTACGCGATCGGCACGGCTGAAATTCATCTGCCGCTGCCGCTGCCCAAGAGCTATGGCATACAGGCGGCGCTGTTCTCCGATTTCGGCACGGTCGGCCTCGTCGACAAAGAGACCAAGGCGCTCAATGAAAACCTCGCCTTCTGGGTCGATCCTGACCGCGACGGCCTGTTCTCCAAGCCGATCCAGGACGACCTCGCCATAAGGGTTTCAGCGGGCCTCTCGGTAAGCTGGGAATCGCCTTTCGGCCCCGTAAGATTTGACCTCAGCCGCGTTTTACGCAAGGAAGAATACGACCGCACCGAAGGGTTCCGGTTCAGCGCTGGGACAACATTCAACTAGGAAGAAGTACGAGGAGTACGAACCAAATGAAGTCGAAACTCATCGCGCTCGCTGGAGCGGCCGGGGTCGCATTGTCAGCGCTCATCGGCTCGGCGGCGGTGACCAACGTGTCGGCGCAGCCTGCCAAGGCGCCCGTGATTCTCATCATCGACCAGCAGCAGCTCGTCAGCCAGTCGCTCGCCGGCAAGACCATTCCAGGCCAGGCCAAGACCATCGAGACGAGCGTGAAGGCCGAGCTTCAGGCCGAAGCCGACAAGCTCAAGAAGGACATCGAGAACTTCAAGAAAAACGGCTCTCTGATGTCCGAGGAAGTGCGCGTCAAGAC
>CAYTVQ010000126.1:0-7898 GCA_964441615.1 uncultured Caulobacterales bacterium
TGGGCGGGGCCGTAGCGGTCGATGTGAAGGCGGTCGGCGACAGCATCGCGCTCTCCATCAGCGACAATGGCCGCGGCGTGGGCGCGTCGGATCGCGAGCGTCTGACCGAGCGCTTCTATCGCGGCGAGGGCGTCGATGACGTTCCGGGCGAGGGCCTCGGCCTCAGCTTGGTTGCCGCCGTCGCGGAGCGGCATCGCGCGCGCCTTGCGTTCGTTGACAACAGCCCCGGCTTGCGCGTGGAGATCGCGTTCGAGCCCTGGCGCGCGCCATGAAGCCTACTTCGGCGCCCTCTTCGCCAGAATCCGCTGCAGCGTGCGGCGGTGCATGCCGAGGCGGCGCGCCGTCTCCGAGACATTGTGGTCGCAAAGTTCGTAGACGCGCTGGATATGTTCCCAGCGCACGCGGTCGGCCGACATCGGATTTTCCGGCGGCGTCGGGCGCTCGCCTTCCCTGGCGAGAAGCGCGCGCTCGATGTCGTGGGCGTCGGCGGGCTTGGAAAGATAGTCGATGGCGCCGGCCTTGACCGCCGCGACCGCGGTCGCGATATTGCCATAGCCGGTCAGCATCACGACCTTGCAGTCGTCGCGCAGGTCGTGAAGGACGTTCACGACCTCGATGCCGTCGCCGTCATCGAGTCTTAGATCGACGACCGCGAAATCCGGCGGCCCGGCTTTCGCGAGCGCCAGCGCCTCCTTGACGGACCCCGCGAGCGCGACCCTGAAGCCGCGCTTTTCCATGGCGCGGCCGAGCCGCGTGCGCAGCGCCTCGTCGTCATCGACGATGAGAAGGCTCTTGCCTGCGATCTGCGGATCGGGCGCGTCGGATCTTTCAGTCTCGGTCATCGGCGATGAAATCTTTCGGTGAGGGGCTTGTATTGTGGCAAAGGTCGGCGCGCCTGATCAACTCATGAGGTCCTGTTTGCGCCAGGAGACATGGACCCAGGCGCCGGGCGCGCCCGCCGGATCGTCCCAGGCGACATTGTCGAACAGGATCCTGGCGCCGCTCCGCTCGAGCAGGGTCTTGGCGATGAAGAAGCCAAGGCCCATGCCGTTCTTGCCCGGTTCGCGGGCCTGCCGGCGCTGGCTCACATAGGGCTCGCCGAGACGCGCCAGCACCTCCGCGGAAAAGCCGGGCCCGTCGTCGTGCACGGAAATGGAGATCTGGTCTTTCGTCCACTGGCAGGTGACGAGGACTTTCGAGCGCGCAAATCCGGCCGCGTTTTCGATGATGTTGCGCAGACCATAGATGATCTCCGGCCTGCGCTTCAGAACCGGCGGTTCGCCCTCGCCCAGCATCTCGAAGATGACCGCCGGACCGCGCGGCCGTTCGAGAAAGGGTCCGGCCGCCTCGCGCGCCAGCGCATCGAGTGAGATCCTGTCGAGAACGGCGTCGCCTTCCTCGCCGCGGCTGGAGAGCCGGCTCAAAATCTCGCGGCAGCGTTTGGCCTGGGCGACGAGGAGTTTCGCATCCTCCTCAAGGAGGCCCTTGCCCTTCAGTTCGTCCGCCATTTCGCTCGCGGTCACCTGAATGGTCGCGAGCGGCGTGCCGAGTTCGTGGGCCGCCGCCGCGGCGAGGCCGCCGAGCGCATTGAGACGCTCCTCCCGCGCCAGCACCATCTGCGTCGCGGCGAGCGCATTCTTCATCTGCGCCGCCTCGGCCGCGATCCGGCGCGCATAGGCCGCAAAGAAAGCCACCGACAGGCCGAGCGCCACCCACACCCCGGCGATGTAGATGCGCGGCATCTCCAGCGACTCGCCGGGCCGCCAGGGCAAAGGGAGATTCGCCACGCCAAGGACGCTGACGCCGGCGAAAGCGAGGGCGCCGATAAGGATGGTGAGCCGCAGCGGCAGAACGCTCGCGGCGATGGTCACCGGCGCCAGAATGAGCGCGGCGAACGGATTGTGAAGCCCCCCGGTCAGAAACAGGAGCGCGCAGAGCTGCGCGATGTCGAAAGCGATATAGGCCGCCGCTTCGCGATCGCTGAGGAAGCGCTGCGGAGAGAAGCGCATGCTCACGAAGAGATTGAGCCAGGCGCTCGCCGCGATCACGGCAAGACACAAGGCGAGCGGAGTCCTGAAGCCGAAGAAGAAATGCACGGCGATGATCGCCGATGTCTGGCCGACAACCGCCAGCCAGCGCAGCGTGGTCAGCGTCCGCAGACGCACCGGCCCGCGCAGTTCGCTCATGCCGGCGCTGCGCTGGAACAATCCTTTCAGCATCCATTCCGCTATGACGCATGGCGCGCCCGGACGGAAGGAATTATGGCGGTCTTCTCCCCCATCCGGGGCGGAGAGGCGGCGCGAGGATGAGGGATCCAATGGGGACGATCTGGGGAAAAACGAAGGCTCTTGCGCTGGGTGCGCTGTTTATCGCCGCCTGCAGCGCCGAGCGCCCTGTGGAAATTCCAAAGGACGCCGTGGTGAAGCTCTCGGACGCTTTCTCGAGCGATTTCGATCTCGTCGATATGAACGGCGCGAAGGCCGCCGACGAGAATTTCCGCGGCAAGGTCATGGCCGTCTATTTCGGCTTCGCGACCTGCCCCGATGTCTGTCCGATGGCGCTGTCGCGCCTGTCGCAGGCGCTCGCCCTGCTGTCCGAGAAGGAGCGGGGCGAGATCGCGCCGGTCTTCATCACGGTCGATCCCGAGCGCGACACGCCGGCGGCGCTCAAGGCCTATCTTGCCTTCGACGAGCGTCTCATCGGTCTCACGGGAAGCCGCGAGGCGGTCGAGCGGGCGCGCGCCTCGTTCAAGGTCTATGCGAAGAAAGCCCCGCTTCCCGGTTCGGCGCTCGGCTACACCATGGATCATTCGAGCCTGTTCTATCTCGTCGACCGCGAGGGGAGGGTGCGGCTGGCGCTTCATGACTCGCTGACGCCCGACGAACTGGCCGCCATGCTGCGCCGCAGCATCAAAGGCAGATATTAACCTAACATCTTGATTTCCAAGCAAGCTTTTGCCGCGAGACTCCGCTGTCATGGCGAAGCGCGCCGATCGCGGCATTAAGAGCGTGTCAGAATCATCCATTGCAGGCGTGCTGCGATGCGTCGTAAATCTGTCGCCTTCCACAACCCGCGACCCGGACGGGCGGAAGAAGCCGGGCGCAACCTTCAGTAGGAGTCCGGGCGGGGCATGCTCTACACAGCTTATGAAATGACTTACGCCGCGGTTGCGCCGGCGCGCATCGCGGCCGGGATCGGCGCCAGATTGTGGCGCTCGCCCTTCAATCCCCTGGCCGACTCCTGGGTGGCTCGCACCAGCGCCGCCGCCCTCGATGTTTTTGAGAACATGACGCGGCGCTACCCGAAGCCCGAATGGGGCATCGCATCGACGCGCGTCAACGGCCGCGAGGTTGGCGTCGCGATCGAACCGGTGATCACCCGGGATTTCTGCACGCTGCTGCGTTTTCGCCGCGATGACGAGGCGCTGAAGGCGGCCGGCGTCGATGGACCGCAGCCAAAGACGCTGATTGTCGCGCCGCTCTCCGGCCATTATGCGACGCTGCTGCGCGGCACGGTCGAGGCCATGCTGCCCGAGCATGAGGTCTACATCACCGACTGGACCGACGCCCGTCAGGTTCCGATCACGGCCGGGCGCTTCGACCTCAACGATTATGTCGACTATCTCATCGAATTTCTGCGCTTCTTGGGGCCGCGCGCGCATGCGATCGCGGTCTGCCAGCCCGGCCCGGCCCTGCTGGCGGCGACGGCGATCCTCTGCGAGGACGGCGACGAGGCGCGGCCCGCGACCATGACCATCATGGGCAGTCCGATCGATTCCAGAAAATCGCCGACCGTTCCCAATCTCCTGTCCAAGGAGCGTTCCTACGAATGGTTCGAACGCAACATGATCCAGACCGTGCCAGGCCCATATCCCGGCATGCTCCGGCGCGTCTATCCGGGATTCGTGCAGCTCTACTCCTTCCTGTCGATGAACTCCGACCGGCACCTCAACGCCCATTACGACTACTTCAAGAATCTGGTGAAGGGAGACGGCGACAGCGCCGACAAGCACCGGACCTTCTATGACGAATATCTGTCCGTGCTCGATCTCACTGAGGAATTCTATCTCCAGACCATCCGCGACGTCTTCCAGGAGCACGCCCTGCCCGAGGGCAAGTTCATGCATCGCGGGCGGCGCGTGAAGCCGGAAGCGATCGAGGACGTCGCGCTGCTCACCATCGAGGGCGAGAAGGACGACATCTCCGGCATCGGCCAGACCCAGGCCGCGCACGACATCTGCGTCAATATCCCGGATCATCTGAAGGCGGACCATATCCAGCCGGGCGTCGGCCATTACGGCGTCTTCAACGGCTCGAAGTGGAGATCGGAGATTCAGCCGAAGATCGCGGCCTTCATCCGCAAGTTCGACTCGAAAGGCGCGGCGCGGCGGCTGCGGGTCGTGGAGAGGGCCTGACGCGCAAGCGCCTCGCCCCGCTACACCCGGCCCGCCGACCCATGCTACCATGGAGGCGGGGAGGCTCCCATGACCAAGCTGACATTCGCGACCATGCTGCTGGCGCTCGCGGCCGGCGGTTGCTTCCAGAAGGACTGTTCGAGCTCGGACGAACCGATCTGCTACAAGCACAAATGCGAGGCGACGTCCGACGAGACGGCGTGCGCGACCTGGGTCGAATACTGCAGGAACAACCCCGACTATCAGGGTTGCGAAAACTAGGCCGCGCGCAGGCGTTTGAGGACTGCGGATTTTTTCCGGCCCGGCGGAGGCAGCTGAATCGGCGCCGAGAGGCCGATGCGCTCGAGAATGTCCGAGGCGAGCATGGGCGCCGCCGAGCGCAGCTCAGCCTTGCCGCTGTCATCGACATAGATGACCCAGAAGCCGTTGTCGGCGTTCATCGCGTGACGCAGCAGCGAAGGATCGAGCCAATCGACCTCCTCGCCGTTCTTGCGGGGAACGCCGTCGCCATAGACCTCCATCACCACGATGTCCTCGCGGATCAGGGCCGCGATCGCCGGCTTGAGCAGGCGTCGCTGCAGGCGGCACGGCGGATGGTTGATGCTCGGCCCGAAGATGAACAGGGAATTTTTCGGCGAGAAGCGCTTCAGCTCAGCCTCCTTGAGCGTCGCCCCGATCTCGGCCAGCACCTGCGGGCGGCGCATGGCGAGCCAGGCGACGCCGCCGAGGATCACCGCCAGAGCGAAAAAGAGAACAGAAAAACCCATTGATCGTGTCGTAGATCGCCGTCGTTAGAAGCCGGTTAACGCGCCCCGCCGGACCAGCGGATTCGCCGTCAAATTTTTGCAAAGACGCTAACAAGGCCCAACCTCGCTGTGAACGCGCGGCTTTTCCCCAGGAGCGGGCGGCGGAATTAACATTTCGTCGTAGAGGCCGGCCGGCGCGGTCTTGCGTCGCCGCCACATGTAGAACGCAACGGCGCCCTGGAGGGCGGCGGCCATGAACAGCGCAAGACGCGGATCGGCGCCCGTGCGCGTCACCAGCAGCACCGAGAGCGAACCCAGGAGCGCAAATCCCGCATTCATCATGTTGCCGGCGGCGAGGATGCGCGCGCATTCGCGCGCCGGCGCGCGCCGCTGCACCGCCGCCTGCAGCGGCGCGACGAAGAGGCCCATGAGCATCGCATCGAGGACGAAAGCGACGAGGATGGCGACGCCGGCGGGCTTGCCGAGAAAAGCTCCGGCCGTCTGCGGCGCGTCGGACGCGGCGAATGGGGTCAGCATGAAGGCGAGGAGCGTCAGGGCGGCGGCGCCGGCGATGCCGAATGTCGAAAAGCCGAGCGCGCTCCTGTCCTTCGCGAGCATCGAGGCCGCCGCGCCGCCGAGCCCGGCCCCGATTCCAAAGGAGCCCATGACCAGCGTCGCGGTCAGTTCGTCCGCGTTCAGAGAATTCCTGATGTAGAGGGGGACCAGCACCGTCATCAGCGTCGAGATATAGAAGAAGAACGACCAGCCGAGCACGGGCCTTGCGACGCCGCGCGCGCGGAAGACGCGGGCGATCATCGAAACGCCCTGCCTCGCAAAGTTGAAGTCGAGCTTGAGATCCGGGGCCGAGGGCGGCGCTTTGGGCGCGGCGAGCACGGCGAGAAAGCCGGCGAGCGAGGCGGCGAACAGGAAGCCGGCCACGACATGGCGCCCGCTCTCGCCCGGAATGAGCAGGCCGCCGAGAAAGAGGCCAAGCACGATCGAGCTATAGAGCCCGGCGTTGCACAGGCCGTTGCCGCGGACGAGTTCGTCGGCCGCAAGATATTTTCGCATCGCGCCCTGGCGCACCGGCGAGAAGAAAGCAGATTGCGCGGCCATGGCGAACAGAACGGCGATGAGGAACCAGCCATTGTTGAGAAGAAATCCAAGGGCCGCGAACGCCATCAGGATGACTTCGATCAGTTTGGTCGCGCGCAGCATTCGCTGCGTTTCGAATTTTTCGGCGACCTGGCCCGCGACTGATGAAAAGATCAGCATCGAGACGGCGAAGACCGAACCGATGATCGGAATGGCGTCGTCGGCATGGGCGAGTCCGTGCGTCGCGATCCAGCCAAAAGCGACGCCGATCATCAGCGCCTGGCGCAGCATGTTGTCGGCGAAGGCGCCGAAGGACAACGCCGCCCACATCGGCAGAAAACGCCGCTGGAAGAAAAGCGGCCGCGTCATGGGCGCCTCTCTTCGGGAATCGGGAACCGGGGATCTTGAACCGGGATACGGAGGATCGTGTCGGCTTCCGATCCTGCGCCGGACGCCCTCCCTCCTTCGGCGCGGCCGAGAGGGGGCCGGGGGGAGCCGCCGGTCGCGGGAAACAGGGAGCCCGCGTCATCGCCGCCGCTCTTCCGTCCACGAACGGGGACCGGGACTGGCGCCGCCCCGCCATGCCCGCCCGCGCGCGCAGCTTTGCTGCGAAGGGGGCATGAGCGGCCCGGAATCGACAGCGGCAGCGACATGTCACCCTCCCGCCGGGTCCGGCAGCGGCGCGCGCGCACGATAGTCCGTAGTCGGAGCCTTGTCGCCGAGGAGCGCAAGCGAGGCCGTTTCGATGCGCGCCTCAAGGAGGGTCATGAAGGCGTCCTTCTCCATGCCGGGCGCGATGGCGGGTAGAAACTGCACCGTCGCAACGCCCGGGAAGAGTTTTGAGGATTGCTGCGGCCAGAAGAGTCCGAGATTGGTCGCGACCGGCAGCACGGGACGGCCATAGGCTTCATACATGTGAAAGACCCCGCGGCGGTAGCGATGACGCTCGCCGACCGGCGAGAGATGTCCCTCCGGATAGATGAGGATCGAGCGGTTCGCCGCCGCCGCCTGTTTCAGCTCCTCGTCGACCAGCCTCGCGCGGGCCCGCGCGCCGCCGCAATTATCGACGATGATCGCGCCCATCTTGCGCAGGATGCCGCCGACAAGCGGAAATTTCTCGAGATGGTCGCCGACCACCATGGCGAGATCGGGAAACTCGCTCACCATGATGAAGCCGTCGCCCCAGCTTTGATGCTTGGCGGCGACGATGAGCGGCCCTTCCGGCAGATGTTCTCGACCCTTCACTTCGACCCTGACGCCGGCGATGGCGCGCATCCAGAACCGCATGAGCTTCGAATAGAGGCGGATCCAGCCGCTCATGGGCCGGCGCGCCGGCAACAGCAGCAGCGGAACGGCGAGGACCGCGAAGAAGATCGAGGTCAGCCAGTAGGCGATCTGAAAGAGGATGCTGCGGATCATGCGGCGCCGCCCCCCGACTTCAGCACGGCGATGACGGCGCGCGTCATGCCCGGCGCGAGCGGGCGAAGCTCGCCCGCGATGCGGCCATAGATCTTGTGCAGGGCGGTCTGAAGGACGACTCCCAGGGCCATGGCGGCCACGAGGGCCGGATCGCCTTCCGGAATTTCGCCGCGCTGCATGGCCGCACGCACGACATCCTCGGCCGCTGCGACCGGATTGTCCTC
>CAYTVQ010000127.1:0-7820 GCA_964441615.1 uncultured Caulobacterales bacterium
GATTCCGCGAGGGTCCGCGCCGAATGGGAGAGGGTCGCAGAAGTCACGCAGATCAAAGGCACGTCAGAGACCCATCCGGCGATCTCGCCCAATGACGAATTCGCCGCCTTCGAATTTTTCAACCAGCTGATCGAAGCGCGGCTTGACGCCCAGCAGGAACCGACTGTGACCCGCGCCGATTATGTTCGCGGCGCCCTCCTTGCGGGCCTCGAGCAGGAGCAGAAGCTCGGAGTCAATCCGTTCAAGCTCGGCATGATCGGTTCGACCGACACTCATTCGGGCCTGCCGAGCGCAGAGGAGAACAATTTCACAGGCAAGTTCGCGCGCGACGGCACGCCCGAAAGCAAGAGCTGGGGGCCGACGGGCTCGCGTCTCAATGGCTGGTCGATGTCGGCCGCTGGCCTTGCCGCCGTGTGGGCGCGCGACAACACCCGGGACGAGATCCTTGCAGCCATCCGCCGACGTGAAGTCTACGGAACGACCGGGCCGCGCATCGGCCTGCGCTTCTTCGGCGGCTATTCCTTCGTCGCCGCCGACGCGACGGCGGCCGACCTCGCTGCGACGGGCTACGCCAAGGGCGTGCCCATGGGCGAGACGCTGGCGCGAGCGGCCGATGGCGGCGCGCCTTCATTTCTCATTCACGCGGTGAAGGATCCGGTCGAAGCCAATCTGGATCGCGTGCAGGTCGTGAAAGGATGGCTCGGCGCCGATGGCGCGGCGCGCGAGAAAGTGTTCGATGTCGCCTGGTCTCCGGGGCGGTCGGTCGGCGCGGACGGCAAGCTCCCGCCCGTCGGCGACACCGTCGATCGCAAGACAGCGAAGTATGACAACTCCATCGGCGCGCCCGAGCTTGTGGCCGTGTGGCGCGATCCGGAATTCGATCCGGCGGCGAAGGCGTTCTACTATGTCCGTGTCCTGCAGATCCCGACCCCGCGCAACTCGCTCTACGACTCGGTCGCGCTCGGGGCGCCGCCGCCGGAAGGCTTCCCCGCCGTCATTCAGGAGCGCGCCTACAGCTCGCCCATCTGGTACGCTCCGTGAAACTTGTCCGTGACCCTCTCGCCCATTTTCTGGCCCTGGGGGCCGTCGTTTTCGTTGTTGCAAGCATCCTCGCGCCGCCGCCGCAGGACGACCGCGAGATCATGGTCGATCGCGCGGCGTTGCTCGAGTTCATCCAGTACCGTTCGAAAGCCTTCGACGTCGCGGCCGCTGAGAAGAGTCTCGACGGCATGCAGAACGATGAACGCGCCGCCCTGATCGAAGAATTCATCCGCGAGGAGGTGGCGTGGCGCGAGGCGAAGAAGCTCGGCCTCGAAGCAGATGATTACGTCATCAGGCAGCGCCTAATCCAGAAATTCGATTTCCTCCAGGAGACTTTCATCGGCGAGGAGCCGCCGCCGGAGAAGGACATTGTCGCCTGGTATGAGGCGCACAGGGACGATTATGTCGAACCGCCATTCGCGACCTTCACGCATGTGTTCTATGCGCGTGACGGCCGCGGGGACGCAGCCGCCGAGGCGGCCGCCGAAGAGATGGCGATGGACCTCGTCAAGAAGCGGGCGCCTTTCGAGGCCGCGCCCGGCAAGGGCGACCGCTTCCCCTTCGGCGTCAACTTCGTCGATCGCAGCTTCGACGATGTCGCTTCGCAGTTCGGCGAGGCGGCGGCGGCGGAAATCTTTGCAGAAGAAGGACCGCTGAAGAGCTGGCGGGGTCCCATTCGCTCGCCTTATGGATGGCATGCGATCTTCGTGCGCAAGGTGACGCCAGCGCGCACGCCGACGCTCGAAGAGGTGCGGCCCAAGGTCATCGAGGACGCGAGCCGTGACGCGCGCGAGCGCGCCAAGAAGGGCCTGATCGACGGCGCGAGGAGCAAGTATCGCATCGTCATGGCTCCGTCGGCGACAGGCGCCCCGCCGCCATGAGACTCCTCATCGCGCTTTTTGCCGTTGCAATGGGTCTCATTGCGTCGGCGCACGCGCACGAGGCGCGACCGCTCACGGTTCTTGTGGAGGAGCGCGACGAGGGGCGCGCCCTCATGTCCTGGAAGGCCCCCTCCTCGATCGATAAGCCGAACATGCCGCAGGTGACCCTCGGCGGCGCCTGCAGGCCGATTGACGATGGCGCGGCGGCGCCTGGCGCCCATTCAGGCCATCGCGTCTACATGTGCGGACCGGGACTCGAGGGCCTCACGCTTTCCGTTTCTTACCCGCTCTACAATCCCTCCGTTTCGACTCTCGTGCGCCTCACGCGTGCGAACGGCGAAGTGCACACGGCCGCCCTTGGACCTGACGCCAAGGAATGGACCGCGCCGCCTCCGGCGACATTCGCCGGCGTCGCCAGAAGCTATTTTGCGCTTGGCGTCGAACACATTCTGATCGGCATCGACCACATTCTCTTCTTTCTCGGCCTCCTTGTTCTTGCGCGCACCCCGAGGCGGGTCCTCATCACCGCCACCGGCTTCACCATCGCTCACTCGCTGACGCTGGCGCTCGTCGCGCTCGACAAGCTCACGGTCTCGATTCCCGCCGTCGAAGCGTGCATCGCGCTTTCGATCGTGTTCGTCGCCGCCGAGATCGCGCGCGGGAAAAGAACGACGCTCGCCTGGCGGAGGCCTGTACTCGTGGCTTCGACATTCGGCCTGCTGCACGGCGCCGGCTTCGCCGCGGCGCTCGGCGAGATCGGACTGCCGCAGACGGAAAAGCCGGCCGCGCTGCTCTTCTTCAATCTCGGCGTCGAGGCGGGACAGGTGCTCCTCGCGCTCGGCGCTTTCGGGACCGCATTCGCCGTCTCGCGCTTCGGCGAGGCGCTCAGGATCCCCGCCCGGCCTACGGCGCTCCTCGAGCGCGCAGCGGGCTACGGTCTCGGCATTGTATCGGCCTACTGGTTCTTCGAGCGATCGGCGGCGCTGTTCGTCTGACGATTATACTCCGTATACGTCATTTCATGCCGCCCATGCGGCGAACAAGAGCCCACTCCGATTGCGTCACGGGCTGGACGGAAAGACGGGAATTGCGCACGAGAACCATGTCTTTCAGCTTCGCTTCGGCCTTGACCGACGCAAGGCTGACAGGATTGGGCAGGGCTTCCACGGCGGCGACGTCGACCAGCGTCCAGGCCTCGGCTTCCGGGTCGGGATAGGCCTCTGTGACGACCTTCACTATTCCGACTACGGATTTCTCGTCGCCCGTATGATAGAAGAAGGCGAGGTCGCCCTTTTTCATCGTCCTCATGTTGGCGCGCGCCTGCGGGTTCCTGACCCCGCTCCAGGGCGTTCCCCTCGCGCCCTTCTTCACCTGCTCGCTCCAGCTCCAGTCAGAAGGTTCGGATTTCAAGAGCCAGTACGCCATGCGCTCACTCCCGCGGCGCCGTATCGCGCACGCTCGCCCGCCTGTTCGCCTCCGCCGCAAAGGCCGCGACGGCCGGCAGGCGCTTCAGCCAGGGGACCTGCGGGAAGCGGAACGCCGCATAATCGACCAGCGAGATGAGCGCGATGGCGGCGAGATCGAAGGCCGCGTTGAAGTCGGCGACATTCGATTCCGCCCACACTAAGGCGGCCTCCGCCTTGTCGATCTGGTCTTCGGCCCAGTCCTTCCAGCGGCGCTCTTCAGGGCGCAGCTTCAATTCATACATGGCTGAGACCAGAGCCTCCGTCGCGCCTGAAACAATGGCGTGGCGGTTGAGGCAGGCGATCCGTGCGGCGAAATCACCCGGAATGAGTGCGCCCCTGGCGCGTCCGTTCAGGAACTCGACGATCACGCGGCTGTCGATGATGACGTCGCCCTCATCGGTCTCGAGCGCCGGCACGCGGCGGAGAGGATTGACGGCGACGGCGTAATCGCGATTGGGCTGCGTCGGCCTGACCACCGTCGGGGTCAGCACGACCTCGCCTCCAAGCCCAAGCTCGATCGCCGCAATGCGCACGGTACGCACAAAGGGCGAGGTGAGCGAGCCGTATAGCTTCATGGGAGGACCAGCTCCTCGTCGTGCGGCAGCGGCGCAAAATAGCGCGCGATATCGACGTCGCTGACATCCTCCAGCCGCGCCGGCGACCACTTTGGATTCCTGTCCTTGTCGATGATGGTCGCGCGCACGCCTTCATAGAAATCATGGCCTTCCATGACGCGTCGGACGATGCGGTATTCCATGCGCATGACCTCGTCCATATTGAGGAGAGCCCCGCGCTTCAGCTGCTCGAATGTGATTTTCATCGAGGTCGGCGACATGCGCGAAAGCGTCTTCAGCGCATCTATGGCGAAGACGCTGTCATTGGCGGCGAGACGCGCCATCAGGCTTTCAAGGCTGTCATGGCCGCGGAAGAGATCCAAAATCCAGCCGCGGCTGTCGTTGATCGGCGCGGCGCCCGGATCGCCGACATGAGCGTCGAGCGCGGCTTCAATGTCGGCATGCGGATGGCCGCCGAAGGAAAGCGCGAGAAGCGCACGCTCGAGATCGGCGCGCTTCTCGCTCGGCACGTAGTGCGTGGCGATCCCCGCCGCCATGCAGTCGGCCGCCTTCGCGCGCGCTCCCGTCAGCGCGTAATAGAGTCCGAGACTGTCATGCAGGCGCGGCAGAAAGTGTCCGCCCCCGACATCAGGGAAGAGTCCGATTCCGGTTTCCGGCATGGCGAAAAGGGTGTGGTCGCCGCACACCCTGAAATCTCCGTGAACGGAGAGCCCGACGCCGCCGCCCATGACGACCCCGTCGATCAGCGCGACATAGGGCTTTTCGAAATGATGGATCGCGGCGTTGAGGCGATATTCCTCATGAAAGAAGCCGCAGGCCGCCTTTGGATCGCGCCGGCCCTCGTCATGGAGCCAGCGAATGTCGCCGCCGGCGCAGAACGCTTTTTCGCCCGCGGCCTTCACTAGCACAGCGCGCACCTCGCGGTCGCCCATCCAGCGGATCAATTGCGCGCGCATCGCCGTCGCCATCGGCCAGGTCAGCGCATTCAGCGCCTCCGGGCGGTTGAGGATGACGACGCCCCATTCGCCCACGCGGGAAAAGAGGATGTCGCTCATGGCGCGGCGGCCAGCCGTTTCGTCCGCCCTCGCCTTCGGCGAAGGGGGAAGGCGCCCGCTGCGATAGGAGAGCCGGGACTCAAGCCTGATACTCCTTCAGCAATTCCCGCGCGACGATCACCCGCATGATCTCATTGGTTCCTTCAAGGATCTGATTGACCCGCACGTCGCGGAGCATGCGCTCCAGCGGATAGTCGCGCAGATACCCATAGCCCCCGTGCAGTTGCAGCGCCTCGTTGACGACATGAAAGCCCGTGTCGGTGACGAAGCGCTTCGCCATGGCGCAGAACTTGGTCGCATCCGGCGCTTTCTGGTCGAGCTTCCATGCGGCCTGGTAGAGCATGACGCGCGCGGCCTCGAGTTCGGTCGCCATGTCGGCGAGCTTGAACTGCAACGCCTGCTGTTCGTTCAGGCGCTTGCCGAAAGCACGGCGGATATTGGTGTAATCGAGCGCCGTCTTCAGGGCCGCATTGGCGGTGCCGAGCGAGGTCGCGGCGATGTTGAGGCGCCCGCCGTCGAGGCCCATCATGGCGAATTTGAAGCCGTCGCCTTCCGCCCCGACGCGATTGGCGACGGGCACGCGGCAATCCTCGAAATTGACGATCGCCGTCGGCTGGCTCTGCCAGCCCATCTTCTTCTCATTGGCGCCGAAGGAGAGCCCCGGCGTCCCCTTCTCGACCAGCACGGTCGAAATGCCCTTCGGCCCTTCCGCGCCCGTCCGCACCATGACGACATAGAGATCGCTCACCGGCGCGCCGGAAATGAACGCCTTCGAGCCGTTGAGGATGTAATGGTCGCCGTCGCGCACGGCCTTCGTCTTCAGCGCCGCAGCGTCGGAGCCGGAACCGGGCTCTGTGAGGCAATAGCTCGACAGAAGCTCCATCGACGTCAGTTTCGGACACCACTTCCGGCGCACCTCCTCGGTCGCGCAGCGGTCGATCATCCAGGTGCACATGTTGTGGATGGTGATGTAGGCCGCCGTCGCCGTGCAGCCCGAAGCGAGCGCCTCGAAGATGATGGCGGCGTCAAGGCGACCGAGTCCGGTCCCGCCGACGTCTTCGCGCACATAAATGCCCGCAAAGCCGAGCTCCGCCGTGCGCTTGATGACGTCGACCGGGAAATATTTCTTCTCGTCCCATTCGGCGGCGTGCGGGGCGAGTTCGGACTCGGCGAACCGCCTGGCGGTTTCCTGAATGGCGAGCTGGTCGTCGGTGAGGGAGAAGTTCATCAGCGTACCGTTCGGGAAACGGGAATCGGGAAACGGGAACCGGGTTGGAAATTCATCTGCCGCTCTTCCTTTCAATCGCCTGGATGAGACGGCGCAGCACCATGACCACGCGAACAACGGTTTTGGACCGCCGCCTCATGGTCGGCCGGGTCGAGATATTCGAGAGTCATCGCGAGATCGAGCAAAGTCTCAAGCTCTCGCGCTGACCCCTGCGCAATTCGAAGGAACTGAACATAGGCCCCGCTGGTCTCGCGGCCGTAACCCTCCGCAATATTGGCGGGAATTGACACGGCCGCGCGGCGCATCTGCGATGTCAGACCGAAGCGCTCGTCCGAAGGAAGGCCCCTGCTGACCCGATAGACTTCGGTCGCCAGGGCCATGGCGGTCTTGTAAATGTCGAGGTCGCGATGATCAACGATTCCCCCGGGCCCTTCTTCCGCGAAGCCGCCCGCCGGGCCTTCATAGGGAAACTCGAAATCCCGATTCCCGATTCCCGATTCCCGATTCCTTAGTCCGCTCACCTGCGCCGCCCTCCCCTACGCCTTTCCCCCTCCAGCGGCGTCCCCTCAAAGCCCGGCATGCCGTAAAGCGGATGGTCGCGTTCTTCCGTAAGCGGCGTCATCGGTCCGTGCTGGCCCTTGCGATGCGTCAGCCAGCGGAAGGTGACATAGGAGACAAGCAGCGTGACGGCGATCGCAGGCAGGATGAACTTCGCTTTCTCGCCCCAGATCTCGCCGACTGTGTGAAAGAGCGTAAACATGATCGTCACATAGGTGAGCGCCGTAAACATCACCCAGACGACGAAGCGGCCATAGGGCACCTTGAAGAAGCCGCAGGCGACATAGGTCGGGATGCGCGTGCCCGGGATATAGCGTGCAGCAAAGAGCGTCTTGATGAGTTCGCTGCGGACGAGATCTCCCGCGACGGAAACGCCTTTTTTTTCGGCGAATTTGTGCGCCCAGCGATAGCGCCGCGCGAAATAGCCAAGCCAGTATTTCCAGACGTCCGAGCAGGTGAGCCCCGCCAGAATTGCGAGGAAGAGATACGCAGCCGGCCCCGCGCCTGAAAGCGATGCGGTCGCGGCCGCGACGACGGCGACGTCCTCCTGGATGAATGGCAGAAGAAAGATCACGACATAGAGGGCGAGCCCGGACATCGCCATGATGTGCTGGGGATCGAGGTCCATTCAGGCTTCCCCCGCTTCCGGCTCCGTCATCAGTATCGCCCCTTCTGCGGGAGGCCGTCCTTGATGTCGTAATAGTCGCCCTTGTCGGCGACAAAGATATGCTCGGAGATCTTCACGCCGGTCGGCGCTTCCAGCGCGCCCAGCGCGAGCGCGATGCGATGGCCATGATCCTTGTGGCGGTCGGCGTGCCAGAAGAGCGCCGAGCCGCATTTCCTGCAGAAGCCGCGGCGGACGAGTTCGGAGGAGCGGAACCAGCGCAGGTCCTTCTCGCCCTTGTTGAGCTTCAGCGACTTGAAATCGACATTGACCGAGGCCCAGTAATTGCCGCTCCAGCGCCGGCACTGGCCGCAATGACAGGCGTCGCCATGGTCGCGCTCAACCGCTGCTT
>CAYTVQ010000128.1:0-7775 GCA_964441615.1 uncultured Caulobacterales bacterium
ACACCTACCACTATTTCGAAAATCCCTCTGCGATCATGTCAACCGTGCGTGCGGCCCTCAAGCCCGGGGGCGCGCTCTACATCGTTGATTACGATCTTGCTGCTGGCCAAGCGCCGCCGGCGGACCATCGCCATGTGCGCTTCGGCAAGGACCAGGTGGCCGCTGAAGTTGAATCGTTCGGTTTCGGTCCGGCTGTCGAGATCAAGGTCGAAGGCCTGGCCGAAAACTATATGCTCCGTTTTTCACGGCCTTAAGGCCGCGTTAACCATAAATTAGCTCCTTGCACGGTGTATTCGCGCCGAAATCTTCGAAAGGCGCGTTTCCATGAGGACTCTTTCCATAGCAGCGGCGGCGCTGCTCGTTTCAACCGGGTCGGCGATCGCCGCCGAGGATTGCATCGAGAACGCGGCTGGCCAGCTTGTCTGCGGCGCGGACGCTGACGCCGTGCGCGCGCGCATCCGCGCCGAGCGGCGCGTCCAGACGCCTGAGCTCAGCGTGCCGCCGTCGCCGACGGCCGAGATCGGCTATGGCGGCGGCTCATCAGAGCCAGACGTTGTCGGCGCAGATGTCATTGGCCCGACACTCGCGAGCGCGAGCGGCGGCGGCATCCCGGGCGGCGGCAAGGCGTCGTCGTCATCGTCCTCGCGCGGGTCGGTCTACAACTCCTATGGCGAGGCCGCATTCGTTCGCGGCGGCTATGTGTTCGAATCAGGCGGCGTCGGCGACTACGAGGCCCCGATATTTGCGACCGGCTATCGCAAGGTCTTCGCCGAGCATGGCCGTTCAACCTTCTCCTGGGAAGGCGAACTTGTTTTCTCGCGCGACAGCCAGGATGTCGGCCCGGTTGAGCTGACGCTCTGGGGCCTCTCCGGCATTGGCGCAGTCCGCTGGCAGTATGGACTCGGGCAGATCAATCCCTTCGCGTCGGTCGGCATCGGCCCCGGCTATTTCCACGCCAATCTCGATAACGGCGTCACCGAGGTGTCCGACGGGGATCTGACTTTCGTATACACGGCCCGTGGCGGCGTCGAATTCAACGTCTCCGACCAGTTTTCGCTGGAAACCGCCTACCGCTTCCTCGGGACTTCGCAGGACGGGACGCCCGCCTATCATGCGGCCGAACTAGGACTGAACTACAATTTCTAGCGGCATTCTCCGGCTCTGGAAAAACGGCCCCTTCGGGGGCCGTTTTTTTGTTTTGGGGCGCTATTGATGCCCGCGCGCGATTGGGCCAATCGGGAGGCGCAAAAAGGGCGGAAAAACATGCGTGGGCACGAGACATTCCTGGACAGGGTGCTGACAATCGAAACCGGGCGCTGCACCGAGGCGGCTGCGGTTGCAGCTTCGACCATGATCGGGCGCGGCGACCGCCACGGCGCCGATCAGGCCGCCGTGACGGCGCTGCGCGAAGCCTTCAACAAGCTCGACATCGACGGCACGGTCGTCATTGGCGAGGGCGAGCGCGACGAGGCGCCGATGCTTTTCATCGGCGAGAAGGTTGGAACCGGCAATGGGCCGAAGGTCGACATTGCGCTCGATCCCCTCGAAGGCACGGATCTGACGGCCAAGGCGATGGGCGGGGCCCTCGCCGTGGTTGCGCTCGCCAGCGGCGGCAGCATGCTGCATGCGCCCGACACCTATATGGACAAGATCGCCATCGGTCCGGGCTACCCCGAAGGCGTCGTCGATCTGGACCGCCCGGTCGAGGACAACATTCGCGCGCTCGCCAAGGCCAAGGGCGTTTCGCCCGCCGACATCACCCTCTGTGTGCTTGAGCGGCCGCGCCACGATCATATCGTCGAAGCGGCGCGAAGGGTCGGCGCACGCGTGTTCCTCATCTCGGACGGCGACGTCGCCGGGGTCATCCATACCACCGATCCCTCGACCGGCATCGACATGTATGTGGGGCAGGGCGGAGCGCCGGAAGGCGTGCTGGCCGCCGCGGCGCTGCGCTGCGTAGGCGGCCAGATGCAGGGAAGACTCGTCTTCAAAAAGGAAGTGGAAAAGCAGCGGGCGGCCGCGGCCGGCATCTCCGATCTCGATCGAAAATATGGCCTCATGGAGCTTTGCGGCGGCGACGTCATCTTCGCCGCGACAGGAGTCACCAACGGCATGCTGCTCGACGGCGTCAAATGGGAGCCGGGCTACGTCAACACCCACACCGTCATCATGCGCTCGAAGACCGGCACGGTCCGCTACATCAAGGCCCGGACGCGGCGGTAGCAATAGCGGCGGCGCGAGGCGAGGAATGGCAGGGGCAGCAGGGATCGAACCCGCGACCTACGGTTTTGGAGACCGTCGCTCTACCAGCTGAGCTATACCCCTAGGCCGGCCTTCCACATACGGCCCGGCGCGCGAAGTTTCAATGCGGTCTCCGGGTTCTGCGGCTTGTGAGGGCGCGGCGGGCGGAGTAGGGCGCTCCCATGACCTACAGAGAAGTCAATTTCGACGGCTTCATCGGGCCGACGCACAATTATGCGGGGCTGGCGCTCGGAAATGTCGCCTCGGCCAGGAATGCGGGCGCCGTCTCCAATCCGCGCGCGGCGGCGCTGCAGGGGCTCGCCAAGATGCGCGCGCTTCTTGGGCAAGGATGCGCACAGGGCTTTCTGCCCCCATTGCAACGCCCGGACCTCGCGACGCTGCGCGCGCTCGGCTTTTCCGGATCAGATTCCAACGTCATCGAGAAGGCTGCGAAGGCGGCGCCGGACCTTCTCGCCAACGTCTATTCGGCGTCTTCGATGTGGACCGCCAACGCGGCCACCATCGCGCCCTCGCCGGACACCCCGGACGGCAAGGTCCATTTCACACCCGCCAATCTCGCGTCGAATTTCCACCGCGCAATCGAGGCGGGGGGGACGGCGCGGGCGCTGAAGCACATCTTCAGGGACGAGGGCCACTTCGTTCATCATCCGCCATTGCCGGGCGGCGTCCATTTTGGGGACGAGGGTGCCGCGAACCATGGACGCTTCGCACGGGAGCATGGGCAGCCCGGCGTGCACCTCTTCGTCTATGGGGAAGACGGCGCGCGCTTTCCGGCGCGCCAGAGGCGGCGGGCGAGCGAGGCGGTCGCGCGCCATCATGGCCTAGTCCCCGAACGGACGCTGTTCGTCCTCCAGTCGAAGAAGGCGCTCGACGCCGGCGCCTTCCACAATGACGTGGTGAGCGTCGCCAATGGAACGGTGCTCTTCGCTCATGAGGAGGCGTTTGAGGACCGTGAGGCCGCGCACGCCGCCATTCGCGCGGCGGCGCCGTTCGTCGAGATCATCGAGGCGCCGGCTGCCGCGGTTTCGCTCGACGATGCGGTTTCGTCCTATCTCTTCAATTCGCAGCTCGTCTCGCTGCCCGGCGGCGAGATGGCGCTCGTGCTGCCGAAGGAGTCCGAGGAGAATCCCCGCGTCAAAGCGTTCATCGACGAAACGCTCGCGCGCAACAATCCCATCAACCGCGCGCTTTATCTCAATGTCCGCGAAAGCATGCGCAATGGCGGCGGGCCCGCCTGCCTGCGCCTGCGCGTGGTGCTGTCGGAGGCGGAGCGGCGCGCGGTCAACCAGAACTTCCTGCTGGATGAGTCAAAGATCGCCGCCCTTGAAGCGCTCGTGCGGCAGCACTACCGCGACCGACTGGCGCTCGCCGACCTGCGCGATCCTTCATTCAAGGCCGAAGCCTATGCCGCGCTCGACGCCATGACCCAGCTCCTCGGCATGGGCGCCTTCTATGACTTTCAGCGCTAGGCCGGCTTGCGCCGGTTGCGCCCGGTCATGACCTTCTGGCAGGCTGCGGGCTTCAAAGAGGGGCTGGATATGCATTTGGCGAGGATGGCGCTCGCGGCGGCAGCCGCGCTGGCGGTGGCGGCTTGCGGATTTTTCAGACGCGACGACGGACGTCCAATAGAAGGGAATAGCTTCGCGGTCGTCGGCGCACGCGTATTTGATGGTGAAAAGACGGTCCCGTCGGCGACGGTCGTGGTCGCCGATGGCCGTATTGTGTCGGTGGGGGACGCCAAGCCGCCGTCGGGCGTTCCGGTGGTGCGCGGCGAAGGCAAGACGCTTCTCCCGGGCCTTTTCGACGCCCATGTCCATGCCTTCGACGCTGAAGGGCTCCAGGACGCGCTGCGCTTCGGAGTCATGACGCAACTCGATCACTTCACGGCCTGGCAGTTCTTCGCGTCGCTAAAGGCCGAACGAGAGGGCCTCGCGCGCACAGACCGCGCCGATCTGTTCTCGGCAGGCACGATGGTGACCTCGCCGGGCGGCCACGGCACGCAGTTCGGCCTCAACATTCCGACCATCAACGGGCCGGAAGAAGCGGCGGCCTTCGTGAAGGCGCGTCTCGCTGAAGGATCGGACTGGATCAAGATCGCTTATGAGCCGGGCAATACGCAGCTGACGAGCGTGTCGCGCGAGACGCTGTTCGCCGTCGTCGCCGCCGCTCATGCCGAGGGCGCGCTTGCCGTGGTTCACGTGTCCACGCAGGACGCCGCCCGCGACGCCGCAGCGGCTGGCGCAGACGGCCTTGTGCATCTCTTCGCCGATGCTCCGATCGACGCCGCGCTCCTCGCGGAGATGAAATCCAAAGGCATGTTCGTCATCCCGACGCTCTCCATCATCGCCGCAGTTGCGGAGGAAGGCGTCGGTCCGAAACTGACGGCGGATGCGCGCATCGCGCCCTATCTGAATGACGGTCAGAGAAGCGGGCTTGTTCAGGGCTTCGGCCTGCCCGCCGACCACCCCTGGCGCAAGCGATTCAATACGGCGATCGCCGCCGCGAATGTGGCGAAGCTGCATGCGGCCGGCATCCCCGTTCTTGCCGGCACCGACGCGCCGAATCCGGGAACCGTTTATGGCGCCTCGCTGCATGGCGAACTGTCATTGCTGGTCGAAGCGGGACTGACGCCTGCCGAGGCGCTTGCCTCCGCGACTTCGATTCCCGCCGCGTCGTTCCGCATTCCCGAACGCGGCCGCATCGCGCCGGGCATGCGCGCCGATCTCGTGCTGGTCGAGGGCGATCCGACCACGGATATAGAGGCGACGCGCGCCATCTCGCGTCTGTTCAAGAACGGCTACGAAGTCGTCCGCCGAACATCTGCCGAAACCAAGACGGCTGCGCCGAGACCTGACCTCGCTGACGGGCTCGTGAGCGATTTCGAAGCCGATGCGGGATCGGGATTCGGGGCTCCCTGGGACATCACCACTGACCAGATCGCCAACGGCGCATCGACGGCGGGCCTCTCCCGATCAAGTCCTGGCGCCAACGGGTCGGCGGGGGCGCTTCGCATCGAGGGGACGGTCAGCACCAAGTTCTTCTTCCCCTGGTCCGGGGCCGGCGTTTTCTTCAGCGAGGATCTGTCGAAGGCCTATGATCTGTCCGCCTACTCGAAGATATCGTTCATGGCGCGGGGCGCCGCGCGCGAACTGACCTTCATGGCCTCGACGGCGACCTCGCGTCAGCGTCCGTCAACGCGGGGCTTCAAGGTGAGCGAGGAGTGGGCGCCCGTCGAAATCGATTTCTCGTCGATCCGGGGCGCGCAGATGGACGAGGTCTACTGGTTCGCGATCACCGCCGGGCGGCCGGAAGGCCCATTCTGGTTCGAGATCGACGAAGTTCGGCTGGAGTAGCGCCGCACGAAAAAGCCCCGGACGTTTCCGTCCGGGGCGCCGGTCTGCGATCTTGCCCGCCTAGAGACTTTTAGTCTTCGCCATCGCGACGACATTGCTCTCGCGCTTCGTCGCGGGCGCAAGGCCATACATCGACGTCATCGGCGCGTCCTCGACCACGGCCTCGATATAGTCGCCGAAGCCGTTGAATCGCGTCGCCAGCGCGGCGCCATAGGCGCCGGTGAGCCCGAACTCGATATAGTCGCCCTCCGATACGTCGGACGGCAGAAAGAACGGCCCCGCCATAGAGTCGATCGAGTCGCAGGTCGGCCCGTAGAGCCGGAACGCTTTCAAGGGACGGCGCGGCCCCCCCTTCGCGCGCAGCAGTCTGGTCGGGTAAACGAGGCCGTCATGCGCGGCGTCGAAGAGGGCGCCATAGCCGCCGTCATTGAGATAGAGCGCGTCTCCCTTGCGGAGCTCGACGCGGAGGATATGGCTGCCAGCCTCCGCGCAGAGCGCGCGGCCGGGTTCGCACCATAGATCCGCGTTTTCGAGGACGGGCATGCCCTCGAAGGATTGCACGATCTCGGCGATGTAGCTCTCGAGCGGCGGCGGCGTCAGCCCCGGATAGGCCGCGGGAAAGCCGCCTCCGACGTCCACGATATCGACGGTGACGCCGGCCTGGCGGATGATATCGCCGACCGTCGCCATCGCCACGCGATAGGCTTCGGGCCGCATGCATTGCGAGCCGACATGGAACGAGACGCCAAGTTCTTCAGCATGCGCCCGCGCCTCGCGCAGCAGCATGACCGCCTGCGAACCGACGGCCCCGAACTTGCCCGAGAGTTTGTGCGCGGCGTAATCTCCAGTCACGGCGATGCGCACGATCAGATGCAGATCCTTCGCGCCATTGGTCTCGGCGATGATCTTCTGAAGCTCGTCATGGCTGTCGAGCGAGAAGATGCGCACGCCGAAGTCGAAATAGGCGCGGCGGATCGCCGAACGCGCCTTCACCGGATGCATGAAAGCGAGCCTCGCCTCCGGAAAGCGCGCGGCGACCGCTTCGATCTCCGGCAGGGACGCGACGTCGAACCAGCGCACCCCGGCCGCGTAGACCGCGTCGAGGATTTGCGGGTGCGGATTGGCTTTGACCGCGTAGAGAACGTCGCCCGGGAAATGGTCCAAAAACCATTTTGCCGCCGTTCTGGCGGCGTGCGGACGGACGCAATGAACGGGAAGGTCCGGCTTGGAGCCTAGGACCAGCGCAAGCGCCGATGTTGGCCTTTCCATCTCATGGAACCTCGCAAGTGAGCTACACAAAGCCAATCTTGCGGAGAGGTCCCATGGGATTGGCGAGGAGCGCATTTAGGAAGCATCGCACTCCTTGTAAAGAGGAATCTTCTGCCGGGTCGAAGGCCTGCGCAGCTTGCTGCCCCAACCGGGGCCGAACCTGCCCGGAAATTCCTCAAATATCTGTCAGCACTATTGAGCGCATGCTGCTAACGCATTGATTTTGTTTGGTTATGGCGTCCGTGCACTTGTCGTTCGGAATTCGGAAAGTCAAACTGCGCTAGACTCGTCAGCGTTGATGGAGTGTTGCGTATGCGCATCGACAAGGACTTCAGCCGGCAACTTGAGGGATACAGGCTCGCGACTGCCGAAATCCTCTACCATATGCCGGACCATCCGGGGCTGCTTCAAAGCTACCTCTGGCAGGATTACGACCTTGCTCCCCGTTATCCTGTCCTCAACAGGTTCCTGGATTTCTGGACCCGGGAGCTCGACGGCGCGATCCACTCCGTGCGCGTCGCCGGGAAGCGGATCATTTCCGCAGCTGAAATCGGCGCCTCGGCGGTATTCCGGCTGCAGTGACCGGCCCGGCCGCCGGCAGGCCTTCTTCCCGACCGGATCCAAGCATCAGCGGCCGCGGTTTCGGACAGCTCGGGCGGGGGCGCGGCGCGGCCGCCGGCGCATCGTTGCCGACGCCGAAGCGATCGTGGTTGCGCTAAGGACATCCCGCTGCGCCTCTGCGACCGCCGCAAAGGCTCGCCTTACGCTGCAGGCGGATTCCGAGAGGCAGTCCTCGCAGCGGCGGTAAGCGATTTCCGAGAGGCAGGGCAGGGGCGCGATCGGCCCGTCGATAATGCGAAGCACCTCGGTGAAGGTGATCGCCTGCGCCGG
>CAYTVQ010000129.1:0-7736 GCA_964441615.1 uncultured Caulobacterales bacterium
GATGGAAAGGGCGGCGGCCAGCGACACCGCGCCCCGCACCAGCAAGTCCCCGGAGACCAGGATGACGGCGAGGCCGACGATGATCAGCGCAAGTTCGGCGACCATGGAGTGCACAAGGCGCGGCGACGCCGGCCTTATAGGGGCGCCCGCGGCTCCTAGAAAGGAAAAATGCCCCGAAAATTGTCCTCAGGAACGAAAGGCTAAGGTGACGGCGGCGCGTTAGCCTTCGCGGCCATGCTGAACGAAATCACCGCTCTCTTTGGAGAGACCGTCGCCGCCGCGCCGCCCACCGACCGGCGCGCCACGCGCCGCTTCGTCGACCTGTGGACCAAAGCCGCACGCGGACGATTCCCGTCCTGGCGCGCCGTCCGCGATCTCGATCTCGGCCCGGACTGGGACTGGGCCTTCTGCATCGATCTCGAAAAGAGCAGCGGTTTTCCCTACTTCATCTACCTTGGATCGAGCCTTGCCAAGCTGTCGGACGTCTATCTTTCCGGAGACGCCGACTGGACGCTCTCGCTGCTCGACAAGGCGACCGGGGAAATCGACGCCTGCGTATCGATCGCTGGACCGCACTTTCGTGAAGACGAGCTGCGTCTGTGCAACGGCCGGCGCATCCTGTTCCGCTGCGTGACCGCGCCCCTCGCCGACAATGGCGAGAAGATCTCGCATGTTGCGGGCGTGGCGAACGGCGTCTTCGCCGATTAGGCCGCAACCTTCTCGACCTGGCCGAATTCGAGCTCCACAGGCGTCGCGCGGCCGAAGATCGAGACCGCCACTTTGACCCGCGCGGCGTCCTCGTCAACGTCCTCGACGACGCCGGAAAAGGACGCAAAGGGTCCGTCGGTGACGCGGACATTCTCGCCGATCTCGAAGGTGATGGTCGGGCGCGGCCTCTCGACCGAGTCCGTCATTACGCCGCGGATCTTGTCGACCTCGCGCTGCGCGACCGGGATCGGCTTCTTGCCCGATCCGAGAAAGCCGGTGACCTTGGGCGTGTCCTTCACAAGGTGATAGGTCTGGTCGTTGAGGACCATCTTGACCAGCACATAGCCCGGATAGAAGCGCCGCTCCGTGTTGATCTTCCGACCGCGGCGGACTTCAGTCACCTCTTCAGTCGGGACGAACACGTCCTCGAACATGGCCTCGAGGCCTTTTTCCTTCGCGCCCATTTTTATGGCTTCCGCCACCTTCTTTTCGAAGTTGGAGTAGGCGTGGACAATGTACCATTTGTGTTCCATGGGGGAGACTCCGTCTTGGCGCGGATGAACTAGATCTTGAGAATGGCCTGAACGCCGAGGCGAAGGATGGTGTCAACAAGGAAAAAGAAGGCCGCCATCACAGCCACCATGATCAGCACCATGACGGTCGAGATGCGGGTTTCCTTCCACGACGTCCATGTGACCTTGCGGCCCTCGTCGCGCACTTCCTGAAGATACTTGACCGGGTTGAAGGGCTTTTTCTTCTTCACCTCTTCGGCTGCGCCCTCAATGGTCGCGCCCGCCTTCCTGGCGTCCGTTGTCGGCTTTGCATCTTTCGCCATAAGGCCTTCCTTACCCTTCTTCCGGTCAAAGGCCCGCGAGGCGCTGGCGCGCGGCGAAAGACCTGTTGTCGGAGGATCGCAATCGAATTAGTGGTTTTTTCAGGCCGGTCAAGCGTCTTGCGGCGGCATCGGGAATTTCGTCCGGTTGACGGAGCCGACCGCGCCGCCGCCCAGAGCCCTGAATGCCCCGGCGGCGCCGCTAGAGCCGGTAGCCGGGCGTCGATTCCGACAGCGCCCTTTCTTCCGCATCCATATCGGCGCCGATCCCCTCGAAGAGGGGCGTCGAGAGGTAGCGTTCGCCCGTGTCCGGGAGCATGGCGAGCAGGGTCGTTCCCTTCGGGGCTTCTCGGGCTATGGCCATGGCGGCGGAGAGGGTTCCGCCAGCAGAAATGCCGGCGAAAATGCCCTCCTCGCGCGCCAGACGTTTCGACCAGGCGACGCTGTCTGCGCCGGACACCTTCACGACCCGGTCGATACGCTCGCGGTCGATTGCCTCCTGAGCGACCAGCGGAATGAAATCCGGCGTCCAGCCCTGGATCGGATGCGGCTTCCATGCCCGATGGCTTTCGCGCGCCGAACCGTCCGGGTGACGCTGCTGGGCGCCCCCGTCTGACATGAGCGGCGCGAGCTCGGGCTCCGCGACGATGATCTTCGTCTCGGGCCGCTCGCGCTTCAGGACGCGCGCGACGCCCGCAAGCGTGCCGCCGGTGCCATAGCCGGTCACCCAGTAATCGAGACGCTCGCCCCTGAAGTCATCGACGATCTCGCGGCCTGTCGTCTTCTCATGGTAATCGGGATTGGCCTCATTCTCGAACTGGCGGGTCAGAAACCAGCCATTCTTCTCGGCGAGCTCCACCGCCTTTGCGACCATGCCCGTGCCGCGGTCTTTGGCCGGCGTCAGCACGACCCTGGCGCCAAGGAAGCGCATCAATTTGCGGCGTTCGACCGAAAAGCTCTCAGCCATGGTCACGACCAGCGGGTAGCCCTTCTGGGCGCACACCATGGCGAGACCGATCCCGGTATTGCCGCTGGTCGCCTCAATGACCGTCTGCCCCGGCTTCAACCGGCCGGACTTCTCGGCGGCCTCGATGACTCCGAGCGCGAGACGGTCTTTCACCGAGCCAAGCGGATTGAAGGCTTCCACCTTGACATAGAGATCAATGCCGGGCGGCGCGAGCTTCGACAGTTTCACGACCGGCGTTCTTCCGACGGTTTCGAGAATGTTCGCGTATCGGGTCATGGCGCCTCGCGTGCCGGAATGTCTGCTGAAAGGTGAGAGGCGCGCCGCCCTGGCGCAAGCCCTATTAATTGCGCCGCATCGCAGATTTGATGACCGGCAGGTCTTCGGCGTCGCGCAGATATTGCGGCTCCACGCGCCGCGCGGAGATCTGCTCATAGGCGTGGCCATAGCCAAGCACGGCGGCGTCGGCTCCCTTTGCGCCGATGAAGGAAATGCCGACCGGGATCGCATCGACCGTTCCCATAGGGACAGTCAGGTGCGGGTAGCCGGCAATGGCCGCGAGGTAGCCGGCGCCGGCCCACGCCGGCCACACGTCGCCATTGACCGGATCGACGCGACTCGCGACCGGGCCCGAAGGTGACACCAGGACATCGGCGCCAGACTCCTTGAGCAGGCGGTCAATGCCGTCCAGACCGGCGGCGCGCTGCACAGCCTCGCGCGCGGCGACATAGGCCGGCGTCGTCAGATCGCCGAGAGGCGCCGCTTTCTCGAAGATGCTCTGGTCGAAGATCGCGAGTTCGGCGTCGGCGTGCTCCTTGTTGAAGGCGATGAGCGCGTCGAGCGAGCGCACCGTAACTGCGGGGGCTGCATCGGCGAGATAGGCGTTCACCGTCGCCTTGAACTCGTAATCAAGAACCGTGCGGGCATTGTCCCAGAACTTCTCGCCAGGCTCGAACTTTTCGATCCCGACAATCGTTGCGCCGGCTTTCCTTATGTCGTCGATCGCGCGCTCAAAAAGCGCCTTTACATCCGGGTTTGGCCCTTGCGCAAAACGCAGCACAGCGACCTTCCGCCCGGCAAGGGCGTCTGCGCTGAGACCCGAAGCATAGTCCGCGTCGCTTTCATCCATGGCCGCGAGCAGCATCGCCGCGCCTTCGACCGTCTTGGCCATGGGACCGGCCGTGTCCTGGGACGACGATATCGGCACGATATGCTGCTGCGAGACGAGCCCGACCGTCGGTTTGAAGCCAACAACGCCGTTGACGTGGCTCGGGCAGCTGATCGAGCCATTGGTTTCCGTACCGACGGCGCCCGCAGCGAGCGAGGCGGCGACCGCCGCGCCGGACCCGGAACTCGATCCGCAGGGACTGCGATCGAGCATGTGCGGATTTCGCACCTGTCCGCCAAGCGCGCTCCAGCCGCTGACTGAATCCTCCGAGCGGAAGTTCGCCCACTCGCTCAAATTCGTCTTGCCGAGGATGATCGCGCCCTGCGCGCGCAATCCGGCAACCAGCGGCGAGTCTCTGCCGGTGACATTGTCCTTCAGCGCGAGGGATCCGGCCGTTGTGGCCATGGGGTCCCTTGTTTCGATATTGTCCTTGATCAGGACAGGCACGCCGTCGAGAGCGCCGAGCGCCCTCCCCGCCTTGCGCCGCGCGTCGGACGCCTTCGCATCGGCAAGGGCCTCCGGGTTGACGGCCAACACGGACTGCAACGCGGGTCCTGCGCGGTCGATCCGGTCAATCCGGTCGAGATAGCCCGCGGTCAGCGCCTCCGAACTGGTCGCGCCGGAGGCAAGCGCCGCCGATATCCGCGGCAGCGGTTCAGCCATGAGCCCCGCAGCCGCATAGGAAGGACGATCGGCGTCGCTTTCAAGGCCGCCCGGCGTCTTTCCACCTGTCGGCGCGCGCGAACACGCAGCGACAGCGAGAGCGACGCCCGCCAAAATCCTTCTTTTCATTGCAGAGCCTCCCGTTAGTCCGGCCGCCCCTCACGGGTCGGTTCGGCCGTACCGATACCCCCGCCTTCCTTGCGGCGCGAGTCATATGGCGCGCGGCGGGCGCCGCCGCGCCCGGCTCGTTCCACCTTCGCTAGTCCGTACAGGTTCAACGTGAATCGCCGCCACCAGCGTCGCTTCGTCCGCGACAGCGTTGCGGAGCGCCGCCGGAGCCAGCACTTCGACCTCCACGCCAAGGCGCAGGAGCTGGCGGGCGGAGTAGTCGATGCTCTCAATCGGCAGCTCCGCGACCTTCCAGGCGGGCGTCGCGTCGGGGCGCGCGGTCGCAGTCGCGATTTCGGCCGCCGCCGGCGCGACGGCGCGCAGGATGCGCATGCCCTCCTCGCTTATTCTGACGCTCGCGCGATCGCGCATGAGGCGCGCTTCGAAATCGCAGACCCAGTTCGACCAGAAGCGCGGCAGGTCAAAGCGCAACGGGCGCCGGAAACAAACGTCGGAGACGTCGAGGCTTCTGATGCCCGAGGCGCGGTAGGCGCGGATCGACTTCTGCGCCGCGGCAACGAGATACCAGACGCCGCCCTTTTGCACGAGGCCGAGCGGATCGAGCGTACGGCGCACCTCGCCCTTCCAGCTCTCGTAGATGATGCGAATCCGTTTCTCCCGCCACACGGCGTTTGCAAGCGTCGGCAGGCACTCGATGGTTTCGGCGCGGTGGTACCAGGGCAGCGGGTCGAGATGAAATCGCTGGGCGAGACGGCCGGCGCTCGCGCCGGAATCGGGCGGCAGGCTCGCCAGCATCTTCATCTGCGCCGCGGCCGCCTCGGCGCCGATGCCGAGATCCCTCGCGGCGCCCTGCAGCCCGGAGAGCGCTAGCGCTTCGGCCTCCGCCGGGGTCAGGGCGGCGAGACGCGATCGGTATCCCTCGTGCAGGGCGATGCCCCCGTTCCGCCCCTGCTCGGCGTAGATCGGAACTCCCGCGGCGCTCAGCGCATCGACGTCCCGATAGATCGTCCGTACGGAAACCTCGAATTCGGCGGCGAGCGCCGCGGCAGGCATGCGGCGGCGCACCTGCAGCAGCATTAGCATGTTGAGAAGTCGGCTGGCGCGCATAGCGAAGGGGTCCCGTAATTCCTGCCATAGCCTGTCAGGTTTAACCGCTTATAGCTTGACTGGCGCAATCGAAAGGGATGACGGCATGAACGAAAGTCGACGGCTCATTATCGCCGGGGGGCTTGCCGCAGCGGCGACGCTCGGCCGCGCACAGGCGGCCAGGGGCGCCGCTCCGCACCCGCCGCTCGACGCAATTCCCGCGCCGCCGAAGGCGCCGACGCCGGGGCGCCCCGGAGACTTCGACTTTCTCGCGGGAGAATGGCGCATCGAGCACTGGCGCCAGCGCGCGCCGAACGAGTGGGACGCGTTCGAGGGCGAAGCGACGGTGACTTCGATTCTCGCCGGAATCGGCAGCGTCGAGGAACTGCGCATCCCAGCGCGCGATTTCAGCGGCCTCGGGCTTCGGCTGCTCGATATCGAGAAGAAAGTCTGGTCGGATTTCTGGGTGAACGCCAAGAGCGGCGTTCTTTCGACGCCCGGCCAGACGGGAAGTTTCGAGGACGGGGTCGGCATCTTCGCTTCGCAAGACGTCGAGGACGGAAAGCCGGTCATTTATGTCGGCGTGTGGGACAAGATCACCAAATCGAGCTGCCGCTGGCGGCAGGCCGGAACCCGCGACGGCGGCGCGACCTGGAATCAGACTTGGATCATGCACTGGACGCGCGCGACATAGCGGCGCCCCAGAACCTACGCAAAAAAAACGCGGGAACAGCGGCGACGATGAACAGCGCCGACCAGCGCGTATTCTCAACGTCCGAGGCGATGAAGAAGATCATGAGGCCGAGATTGAAGAGCACTGAAAAGAGCGCCGGCATCGGATAGAACGGCATGCGCCAGGGCCGCGGCAGGTCTGGTTCTTTAATCCGTAGACGGAGCGCCGATACGGCGACCAGAAAATTGATCAAGGCCAGAATGGGAGCCGCGATCATGATGAGACGATTATAGGCCCCCGTGGAGGCCAGCAGCGCTGCGAGAACGACAACGAGAAGCAGCGCTGCGATCGGGGCCCCAGTCTTCAGGACGATCGCGAGCCGGCGCGGCAGGTCGCCGGCCCGTCCCATGGCGAAGACCGTTCGCGAGACCTGCATCAGCGTCACATTGCCCACCGCGGCGACGGAAAAGAGCGCAAACAGCGTGGCGGCGAGCGCCCCGCCGCTTCCGATGGCCCGGTCGAGGGCGTCGGCGGCGGGCAGATTGGAGGACGCCATCTCCTCGACCGTGAGGACATTGAGCAGCGCGGCGTTCACAAGAAGGTATGTCAGCGCCACGACGCCGACGCCCATGAAGGTCGCGCGCGCAAGGTTTTTTTCGGGCGCATCGACCTCCTCGGAGAAGTAAACGGCCGTGCTCGCCCCGAAATAGGTCTGCTGGATGGCGTTGGCGGCAAGAGCAAGGCCGACAAACGTCATGGCGAGCGCGTTCGGCGCTTGGCCAGCCTCGGCCGCCTCTCCGCCCCTGAACGAAAAGCAGATTACGGCGAAGAGAAGCAATGCCCCCACCTTGATGACGCTCGCGGCGTTCTGCAATCCGCCGCTGGTTCGCGTCGGGAGGGCGTTGATCATTCCAAAGAGGATCACGAAGCCGGCGGCGAGCGGCCCGACAGGAAGCGCCGCCGCCGCCTCGAAGCGCGCCACATATTCCGCGACCACCACCGCGACATAGGCGAGCGTCACGATCAGGTTCCCGGCATCGAGCCAGCCAGCAAGAAAGCCGCCAAAGCGCCCGAAGGCCCGCTCCACGAAAACATATGGCCCCCCCGCGCGCGGAACAGCGCTTCCGAGCTCGACGATCGACATGGCGTCAATTGCGGTCACAACGGCGCCGAACATCCAGAGCGCCAGGATGAGGGCGGGATCGGGCGCCCCGGCGGCGACGATGCCGGGCGTTCTCAATATGCCCTGCCCTATGACGCCGCCGACCACTATGGCGACGCCGAAGGCAAGGCCGAGGACCCGCCTCAGGCCGCGCTGTTGATGATGCACCGCCACGGCGACGCTCCAAATCCAGGCCGCAGGTTCAGACGCGGCCGTGGATTGTCAACGATCTTCAGCTGAACGCGAGGGAGCAGTGAACCTTCAGATCAGGCTACGAAATATTTCTCGACGCGCGCATGACCGCAGAAATCGGCGAAAAACTGGCGTCGTTATAATTAACAACAAAATACC
>CAYTVQ010000130.1:0-7597 GCA_964441615.1 uncultured Caulobacterales bacterium
AGCAGGAGCGGCGTCAGCATCGAGGAGTCGATGGTCGGACCGCCCTGGCGAAAGACGCTCGCAGGCTGGTGCAGGCTGTTCCACCAGTCCACTGAAAATTTGATGATCGGCACATTGATGAACCCGGCGATGGCGACGATCGCGGAAAGGCGCGCGGCGCGGGTCTTGTCCTCGATCGCGGCCCAGACCGCCATGTAGCCGAGATAGAGGAAGAAGAGGATTAGGACCGAGGTCAGGCGCGCGTCCCAGGCCCACCAGGTTCCCCACATGGGCTTGCCCCAGAGCGAGCCGGTGACGAGCGCCACAACGGTAAAGACGGCGCCGATGGGCGCGGTGGCGCGCGCCGCGACATCCGCAAGCGGATGCTTCCAGATAAACCCGGTCACAGCGGCGAGAGCCAGCGCCGTATAGCAGGCGAGCGCCATCCAGGCGGCCGGCACATGCACATACATGATGCGCACGGTTTCGCCCTGCTTGTAATCGGGCGGCGAGTTGAAGAGCCCGAAATAAAGGCCGGCGCCGATGAGGACCGCCGCGAGCGCGCCGCTAGGCCAGGCGACAGGACGCGCCAGCCGCTCGAAGCGCTCGGGATTGGCCAGTTCGTATAGGTTCATGTCAGGAGAGGTTCAAGCGGATCGCCGCTGCGCCTGCAATAGGGCCAAGGAGCGCGGCGAAGAGCGTGATCGCCGCAAGAAAGAGGACGGACGGAAGGAATTGCGGGCTGTCGATCGCGCCCGCCTGCGCTGCACCGACCCCGAAGATGAGCGCCGGGGCGTAGAGCGGCGCCGACAGAATCGCAACGAGAACCGACGCCCGTCGCAGGCCCATTGCGACCGCCGCCCCGATCGCGCCGAGGAGGGAGAGCGCCGGCGTCCCAACCACAAGCGAGATGAGCAGCGGCAGATAGCCGTCGGCTGGAAGATTGAGCAGCAGCGCGACGGCGGGTGCGGCCAAGATTACGGGAAAGCCGGATGAGAGCCAGTGTGCGATCGCCTTGGCAAGCACGCTCAGTTCAAGAACGTCCGCCGTCTCGACCATCGCGTCGAGCGATCCGTCCTCGAAGTCCGACTGAAACATGCGATCAAGCGACACCAGTGTTGAAAGGAGCGCGATCGCCCACAAAACCGGCGCAGCGAGGTCTTTCAAAGCGGTCGGGTCCGGGCCGATCGCCATTGCAAAGACAAGCGCGGCGAGCGCGAAAAAAATTACAGCATGAAGCGCCCCGCCGCCGGCCCGGAAGGCGAGGGCGACATCGCGCCCGGCGATGGCCATGAGCGCGCTCATGCGACAGCCTCAAGCGGCGGGGGCGAGGCTTCCAGGATGAGACCCGGCGCCTCCATCGGCAATTTGTCATGCGTTGCGATGATCGCGGCGCCGCCCTCCTCGTTGTGCGCCCTGACGAGTGCGACCAGGCGCGCCGCGGAGGCCGCATCCATCGCGGCCGTCGGCTCATCGAGCAGCCAGATGGGCTTGGCGGAGATGACGAGGCGGGCAAGGGCGAGACGCCGCCTTTGCCCGGCCGACATGACGCCCGCCTTCAGGTGCACGAAAGGCGCAAGATCGAAGGCGCCGGCCGCGATCTCGATGCGCTCGCGACCGCCCTCGTAGAGTCGCGACCAGAAGCGCAAATGCTCGATGCCGGTCATGGCCGCCTTAACCCCATCAGCATGGCCGACATAAATCGTGGCGGTGCGCCGGGTCGGCCGGGGCGCCGGAAATTCGTCGAGCCGAAGGCGCGGCCCGCCATTCGTGAAGGTCTCCGCCGAACCGCGGGCGATCGGCGCGAGGCCCGCAAGGACCCGAAGAAGCGTGGTCTTGCCGGCCCCGTTTGCGCCTTTGAGCAGCAGGGTCGAGCCGGGTTCAAGGACAAAGCTTGCGTTCTCGAAAATGATTCGGCCGCCGCGCGTCGCGGCAAGGCCCTCCGCCTTGAGACCGAGGCTGAACCGCATGGCTTGCGTCACTTGGCGCCGTCGTCGGCGTCAGGGCGCCTGCCTTCAAGGTCTTTCAATTTGCGGCGCAGCGTCCGCCCGCGCGCCCAGACGGCGATGGCGAGCCCGCCGATCGCAATGAGGGAGACCGCATAGGCTGGCCAGACATAGGCCGCATAACCGCCCATATTGAGAAATTCGTCCATCCATGCCCTGTCGCGCTTGGCCACACTGGCGCCGCCCCCGCTTATGAGCATATTTCGCGGGCGAGCGCGAAGGGCGAGGATGTCACGGTTCGGCAGGATCATGCTGGGATTGCATCGGGAAGGAACGCGCTCCGCCCTCCCGAAGCGAAGCGACGATCAGGCATTCGCGGAGCGCGGGAGCGGCCCGCCGAAAGAACGGCGCGCGCCATGACCGCCGAGATCGGCCAGATCGCCCTCGTCCTCGCGCTCCTCGCCGCGCTCTATCAGGGCGTCTTCCCCCTGGTCGGCGCGGCAGCCGGAGACGCGCGGCTGATCGCCGGCGCGCGCGCCGCAGCCCTCGCCCAGCTCTGTTTCGTCCTTGCCGCTTTCGCGGCGCTGACGCTCGCTCACGCCAGCGACGATTTCACGGTTCGCAACGTCGCTGAAAATTCGCACACGGATAAACCCTTCGTCTACAAGCTCTCCGGAGTCTGGGGAAACCACGAGGGCTCGATGCTGCTCTGGGTCCTCATCCTCGCCGGCTTCGGGGCCGCCGCCGCGGGAGCGCGCCGCATCGACGTCTTGCGGGCGCGCGCCCTCGCCGTGCAGGGGCTGATCGCCGTCGCCTTCCTCGCCTTCATCCTGTTCACGTCCAATCCGTTCGCACGGCTTTTCCCGCCGCCGCCCAACGGGGCCGATCTCAATCCGCTGCTGCAGGACCCCGGCCTCGCCATCCATCCCCCTTTTCTCTATCTCGGCTATGTCGGCTTCTCGATCGTGTTCGCATTCGCCGTCGCCGGATTGATCGGCGGACGGATCGACGAGGCCTGGGCGCGGACGGTGCGGCCTTTCGCGCTCGCGGCGTGGACCTTTCTCACCATCGGCATCGCGCTCGGCAGCTGGTGGGCCTATTACGAACTCGGCTGGGGCGGCTTCTGGGCCTGGGACCCGGTCGAGAACGCCTCCTTCATGCCGTGGCTCGCGGGCACGGCGCTCATCCATTCGCTGCGCGCCACGGAAGTGCGCGGCGCCTTCCGCGCCTGGACCGTGCTGCTCGCTATCCTCGCTTTCTCACTCAGTCTCATCGGAACCTTTCTGGTCCGCTCAGGGATATTGACCTCGGTGCACGCTTTCGCGGTCGATCCGGCGCGCGGCGTGTTCATCCTGGCGATCCTTGGCGTCGCGATCGGCGGTTCGCTGCTCCTCTATGCGCTGCGCGCTTCCGCCCTTGGCGAGGGCGCGCGCTTCGAGGCCGTGAGCCGGGAAGGGGGCCTACTCGTCAATAACGTGCTGACCGTCGCGTCTCTGGCGACCGTTTTCATCGGGACATTTTATCCGCTGTTCGCCGAGGTTGCGACGGGCGCAAAGATCTCAGTGGGCGCGCCCTATTTCAACGCGGTCTACCTTCCATTCGTGGCGCTGACCCTCCTCGTGATGGCGCCGGCCGCGGGCCTTGCCTGGAAACGCGGCGACCTCAAACGCGGCCTGCGCAATCTTTGGCCCGCGGGGGCCGCGGCGCTCGTCATGGGAACGCTTGCGTTTGCGCTCGCTCAGCCGAAGTCGGCCGGCGCGGCCGGCGGCGTCGGGCTCGCCGTGCTTGCAGGCGGGGGCGCCCTTCTCGATCTCGTGCGCCGGGTCCGTTTCCGCGCCAGCGGCGCCGTTGCGCGTCTTGGCGCCCTGCCGCGCAGCTATGTTGCGATGACCATCGCCCATTTCGGTCTCGCAGTGACCGCGATCGGGGTGATCGGCGCCGGCGCCTGGAAGCAGGAGGTCATTACCTACGCCAATGTCGGCGACGTGATCCGCGTCGGCGGCGTTGACGCGAAGCTCGCCTCGGTCGTGGGGCGCAGAGGTCCGAATTACGAAAGCGAGATGGCGGTCTTCAATCTGACCCGCGATGGCCGCGCACTGGGGGAGGTGAGGGCGGAGCGGCGCTTCTATCCGGTGCGGGGCATGCAGACGACCGAGGCCGGAATCCTCACGCGCGCCTTCGGCGACTACTACTTCACCATCGGGGAATTCCAGGAGGGCCGCGGCCATGTCGTGCGCGCCTGGAGCCACCCCTTTGTCCTGTGGATGTGGATCGGCGCCCTGCTGATGGCGGCGGGCGGCGCGGCCGCGGCCGGACTCCTCGGAATCGCCGCGCGCGCGCGTGCGGCGCCGACGCTCGGCGCCGCCAGGGCAAGGGACGCCTGATTCTCATGCGGCGCTTGCTCTTTCTCATACCGCTGGTTCTTTTCGCCGGGCTTTGCGTGTATTTCATCGCGGGCCTTGGGCGCGATCCTGCCTATACGCCCTCCATGCTGATCGATCGTCCTGCCCCGGAGTTTTCGCTTCCAGCCCTGAAGGGCGAGAGCGAAGGCTTCTCCAGCGCCGATCTCGAAGGCGCCGTGACCCTGGTGAACGTCTTTGCTTCCTGGTGCGCGCCCTGCGCGCAGGAACACCCGGTGCTGATGCGTCTCGCCAAGGAGGGCGTGCGCGTCGCCGGGATCAACTGGAAGGAAAAGACGGCGGACGCCGGCCCGGCGTTTCTTGCGCGCCTTGGCAACCCCTATAGGCTCCTCGGCGACGATCGCGACGGGCGGGTCGCCATCGATTTCGGCGTCACGGGCGCCCCCGAGACTTTCGTCATAGACAGGAAGGGCAAGGTCCGCCACAAGCATGTCGGTCCGATTACGGAGGAAGTCTGGCGCGTACAGCTCCGCCCCATGGTAGAGGCACTGGAGAAGGAATGAGCGTGGCCGCAAACCGGACATCGGCAACCGGGCATCGGGGCGGGGCGCTGACGGATGTCGGCCCGCTCGGTCGCCGGTTCCCGATTTCCGGCTTCCGGTTCCCGTTTCTTCTCTGCGTCGTATCGCTCCTACTCCTGACGCCTGCCTTCGCCGTCGAACCCGACGAAATTCTTCCCGACCCGATCCTCGAAGCGCGGGCTCGGGAGATCGGCCGCGAGCTGCGCTGCGTCGTTTGCCAGAGCCAGAGCATCGACGATTCCAACGCGCCGCTGGCCCGCGACCTCCGCCTGCTCGTTCGGGAACGGCTTATGGCGGGCGACAGTAATGACGAGGCGAAAGCTTTCGTCGTCGCGCGTTACGGCGAGTTCGTGCTGCTGAAGCCGCCCCTGTCGGCGGGCACGATTGCGCTGTGGACCGCGCCTGCGGCCCTTCTCGCCCTCGCGGTCATCGCCGGGGTCCTCGCTTTGCGTGGGCGACACCGGACCGCGCCCGAGCCGCTGACCGCCGAAGAAGAGGCGCGCCTGAAGGACATCGCCGGATGACGGGCTTAAGTGCGTCGCGGCGCGAGGGGCGGCGCCGGATATGATCCTTTTCTGGCTTTCGGCAATTGCCTTATCGGCCATTCTGGCGGCGGCGATCGTGGTCCCGATTGTCTCGAAACGGAGCATCTGGGGAGAGGCGGCTGCAACGCATCTGGGCGACAGGCTCGCCGCGATAGGGCGCGAGCGCGCGGCCGGGCTCATCGGCGAGGCGGAAGCGGCGGAGGCGATCCTTGAAGCCAAGCGCGCGGCGCTCGCTGCAGAAACGCCGCAAATGAAACCATCCATGTCGAAGCCCGCGCGGCTTGCGGCCTTCGCCTTCGCCGGCCTGGCGCCGCTGGCGGGGGCGCTTATCTACCTTGCGGTCGGCGCCCCGGAACTTGTGGGCAGGAAGACGCCGCCGGCGGCGCCATCGATCGCGGAGATGCCGCCCGGCGCACAGGCGGCGGCTATTCGTGGCATGGTCGAGGGGCTCGCGGCGCGCCTTTCGCAAAATCCGGACGACGCCGATGGCTGGCGCATGCTGGCGCGCTCCTACGCCGTCCTTGGCGAGCCCGCGAAATCGGCGGAGGCGCTGCACGAACTCCTGACACGAGTCGATGGCGAGGCGGACGACTGGCGCGCTTACGCCGGCGCCCTCATGGCGCAGGGGCCCGGCGGCG
Source organism: uncultured Caulobacterales bacterium (assembly GCA_964441615.1). Classification (GTDB taxonomy): domain Bacteria; phylum Pseudomonadota; class Alphaproteobacteria; order Caulobacterales; family Parvularculaceae; genus Amphiplicatus. The sequence goes on from CAYTVQ010000130.1 coordinate 6,050, forward strand.
GTCGGGAGGCCGAGCTCGCCCGCGCCATAGGCAGGCTGAAGGGCTTTGATCCGGACGATCCCTTGGTCCTTTTCTTCGAGGGCGAGGCGGCGAGGGCGGCTGGCGACGCCGTGACAGCAACGGCCCGCTGGCGCCGGCTGCTCGAAGTGCTGCCAGCCGATGCGCCGGTCCGGCCCGCCATCGAAAAGCTCATGGCTGAAACCGGCGGCGGCTGATTCGGCGCGCTTCTTGCTCTTCCCTTCGCCAGAGTTTTCGCCGGCTTCGCCCTTTATGGTTAAGATGCGGCGCGCAGGGAGTAGGCCATGAAGTCCAGTCTGTTTGCGGTCGGCATAGTCATGATCAACCTGGCGGCCGCGCCGGCGGCCGCCGAGCGCTTCACGGCGAACAAGGTCCTGTTCCAGGATGTGACAGGCAAGGTCGAGGTCACGACCACAGCGGGAACCGAAATCGAGGTCGTGATCCGCCAGGGAAAGACTTACAAGCCGGTCGATCTGTCGATGAAGGACGGCCTCGTCACCGTAAAGGGCGAGCGCTGGAAGGACGACGACCACCACGATTGCTGCAACGACCGCATCCGGCGCGAAGTGCATTTGCGCCACGGGCGTACCATGTCGGACGGCGCGCCGGTCGATGAAGCCTTCTTTGCCGACTATCCGACCATTGTCGTCTCCATGCCGCGCAAGGGCGCCGCGACTTTCATCGACGCGCGCATGAAACTCTCCATGGGCGATCTCGAAGGCCCGCTCGACCTCGACGCCTGTTATGTGTACGGCGAGGCGGGCAAGGCCGAGATGGCCTCGATCGGCGTCCTCTCGGGTAGCCGCCTCATCGTCGGCGACATCGGATCGGGGCTGGAAATCGACGTGTCGGGCGACGCCGACGTAAAGGTCGGAAGCGCCGCGACGGTCGATGTCGATATCGCCGGTCCCGGCGATGTCGTCCTCGGGCCGATCGACGGCATGCTCGACGTTTCGATCGCCGGTTCTGGGAATGTGCGCGCGACCAGCCTTGACGGGCCGCTGATGGCGCGCATCGCCGGCTCGGGCGACGTCTCAGTTGGGGCCGGCAGGGCGGACCGCCTCAAAGCCATTATCGACGGTTCGGGTACGGTCCATTTCAAGGGCACGGCCGTGCAGCCGGAACTGAAGCTCTACGGCTCGTCCGAGGTCCATCTCGGCGCCCTTCAAGGGCGGCTCATCCACATGGGATCCGGCGAGGTCTATGTCGCCGGCAAGAAGCAGGAAAAGGCCAAGTAGTCTTCGCTTGGGGGGAGGCGCCGGGCGTTCGCGAACCCTCTCGCGGGCCCGGCGTTTTCGTTTTGGCCGCCTTTCTCAGTCCGGGTCGTCGCGCCGTGATTCGGAATCACGGCGCTCGATCAGGTTTTTGATTGTCGCGGCGTTTTTACGCAAAACCGCGTATACTTTTCCGCACGCCGCGCCAGTATCTAGAACCGGTGGGAGAATTTCACGCCGATGAGGCGCGGCTTGATTGGCACTGTGTAGGTGCGGCCGCCGGATGCCGTCACGTCACTCTCATCGCCACAGATGG
>CAYTVQ010000131.1:0-7569 GCA_964441615.1 uncultured Caulobacterales bacterium
GACCGCGCGGAGGAGATCGCCGAGCAGCTTGAGAAGACCGTCGTGCTTCAGGGCGACGGGCTGGACCGCAATCTCCTGCGCGAGGCGGGCGTCGCCGACTCGGAGTCGGTCGTCGCGGTCACTGACAGCGATCAGGTGAACATACTGGCGTCGGTGGTCGCGAAACGGGAAGGCGCCCGTCGCGCCATGGCGCTGATCAACGATCCGGATTACGGGCCGGTGTCGGAAGCCGTCGGCATTGACCGCCATATCGACCCGCGCGCGACGACGATCTCAACCATCCTGCAGCACATCCGTCGCGGTCGGATCAAAGGCGTCTATTCGCTTAGCGACGGGGCCGCTGAGCTCATCGATGCGATCGCGCTTGAGACCTCGCCGCTGGTCAATCTTCCGCTTCGCGAAGCCGAACTCCCTGAAGGCGTGATGATCGGCGCCGTCTATCGCGACAACATGGTGACCATGCCGACTGGCGACACTGTGATCAACGCCGGCGACCGCGTGGTGCTCATGGCCCTCAAGGACAGCGTGAAGGACGTCGAGCAGATGTTCCGCGTCAGCCTCGAATATTTCTGACGCCTACTCCGCCGCCTGCAGGCGGCGTCGCGGATCGATCGCGGCGGCTTCAGCGAGCTCTTTCTCGACGACCGCGGCTTCGGCGGCGCGCGGCTTTGCGAACCGCGCGAGGAGAAGGTAGGCCGCCGGTGTAAGGAACAGCGTGAAGACGGTTGCAAAGCCGAGGCCGCCGATCACCACCCAGCCGAGGGCGGCGCGCGATTCTGCGCCGGCGCCGTGAGCAAGGACGAGGGGAAGGCCCCCGAGGACCGAGGCGAGCGCCGTCATCAGCACCGGCCGCAGGCGCGTCAGCGACGCTTCCTCGATCGCCTGGCGGATCGTCATGCCGCGGTCGCGCAACTGGTTGGCGAACTCGACGATAAGGATGCCATTCTTGGCCATGATGCCGATCAGGAGCACGAGCCCGATCTGGCTGAAATAGTTGAACGATCCGCCGGTGAGCCGCATGGCGTAGATCGCCGCCGCAAGACCGAAAGGAACCGTGATCATGATGACGAGAGCCGAAAAGAAGCTCTCGAACTGCGCCGCGAGAACGAGCAGCACGATCAGTCCGGCGAAGGCGAACACGATCCAGGAACTCTGCGACGCCTGATCGAGGAGCCGAGCTTCTCCAAGGAGCAGGAGCGACATGCCGGCCGGCAGAGTCTCCTTCGCAACTTCGCGAAGCTCGGCGATGGCGTCGCTGAGCTGCGCGCCCTCGGCGAGCGAGGCGCTCGAAGAAACCGCGCGGCGGCGCTGCTCGCGCGAGAGGCTGGATGCAACTGCGGCCTCTTCCACCGAGGCCACAAGCGACAGCGGGACGAATTGTCCGTCCCCCGCGCGAATGAACAGGTTTTCAATATCGCCCGGGTCGTCGATGCGCTCGCCCGCAGCGGAAATCAGAACATCAACCGCCTTGTCGCCAATGAACACTTCACCGCCCTTGAACTCGTCCGCCATGGCGTTCACGAGAGTCGCGATGGACGAGATGTCGATGCCGAGTCTGGTCGCCGCATCCCTGTCGATGTTGATGTTGAGCTGCGGCTGCGAAGTCTGGAAGTTGAGCGTGACCCGGCTGAAGGTCGCGCTCTCCTCGAGCCGCGCATTGATCGCCTCGGCCGCATCGGCGGCGGCATTGTAATCATCGGCCGCGACGGCGAACTGAAGCCCCTGGCCGCCGCCGCGAATGCCAAGACTGTTGCCCCGACGCGCCGACACATTCAGGCCCGGAATGCGCATGAGCTGCGGCATGATTTCGCGCTCGATCTCCTGCTGGCTGCGCTTGCGTTCGGACCAGTCTTTCAGCGTGACGAAGGCGAAAGCCCGGTTGGAGGCGCCGAGGCCGACCATGGCCATGACGCCTTCGCCGTCGCCGTTCGTCACCACGCCGTCCAGGACCTTCTCGACCTCGCCGATCTTCTCGCGCAGATAATCAATATTGGCGCTTTGCTGGACGGAGGCGCTGAGGAAGATGCGGCCCCGATCTTCTGTCGGAGTCAATTCCTTCGGGATCGAAGCAAAGACGACTAAGGTCCCCGCGGCGAACGCCATCGCCGCTCCGAAGGTCAGGAACGGCCGGTTGAGGCAGAATTTCAGCGGCCCTGCGTAAGCGCGAACCAGCGGTCCGGGACCATGGACGGGAGCGGTCTCCCGCTTTGACGCGAACTTGACCGTGAGCATGGGGACCAGCACCAGAGCGACGATGCTGGAGATGAAAACAGCGAAAGCGAGCACATATCCGAACTCCGTGAAGAGCCGCCCGGCCTGTCCCGGCATGAACGAAATCGGGATGAACACGGCGATGAGCGTCGCGGTCGTCGCGAGGACCGCGAAGACGATCTCGCGCGAGCCGATGAGCGCTGCGGCCCGCGGCTTCACGCCCATCTGCTTCCAGCGCTGGATGTTCTCCGTGACGACGATCGCGTCATCGACGACGAGACCCGTGGCCATGAGCAGCGCCATCAGGGTCAGGATGTTGATCGAGAAGCCGACCAGCCAGATCGCGGCGACCGCGCCCAGAAGCGAGACGGGGATCGCGATCGCCGGAATGAGGGTCTGCCGCAAGGATCGCAGGAACAGAAAAATGATCCCGATGACGATGAAGATCGACAGGATGAGGCTTCGGAACACCTCTTCGATGGCGCTGCGGATGAATATGGAATCGTCCGTCGTGATGGTGATGGTGACGGCGGGGAGAGAATCCTGCAGCTCCTTTACCGCCTTACGCACGCCATCGGCGACCAGCACCGCATTGGATTGCGCCTGCCGCTGAATCCCAAGGCCGGACGCCTTGGTCTTGTTCCAGCGCGCCAGCGTCGTTTCCTGCTCGACGCCCCACTCGACGACTGCGACGTCGCGGAGCTCCGTTTGGGGATTGAGGCGCATCGCGCCAATGGCCTCGGGAGTTTCGGCCGGCGCCTCGGCGCGGATGAGAAGCTCCTGGCGGCCGCTCTTCAGGGTTCCCGAGGGCGCGCTGACATTCGCCGTACGGACGACGCGCGCAACGTCCTGAATGGTGAGGCCGCGCGCTGCCAGCTCGACCGGCGACACGCGCACGCGGATGGTTCGCTTGCGTACGCCGAAATTATCGACCGCGGCGACTCCTTCCACCGCCTGCAGGCGCGGCACGATGATGCGTTCGATCAGCTCGCCAAGTTCGCCCTCTGACAGCTTCGAAGACGCGATGACCATGCGCATGACAGCGCTGCCGCCGTCGCCGCTGCTCTTCGAGACCGTCGGCTCCTCAAGCTCCTCGGGCAGGCGGCCGCGGACATTGTTGACGGCGTTCTTCACATCGGTGGCGGCGATGTTGATATCGATGTTGGGCGAGAATTCGGCCGTCACCGAGCTGAACTGATAGCTCGACGAGGATGATATGGAGGTGACGCCGTCGATCTGCGCAACGGCGTTTTCGATAATGGCGGTCACCTCGGCGTCGATGGTCTCCGGGGCCGCGCCCGGATAGAGCGCGCGCACGCTGACGACCGGCTGATCGACATCGGGAAGCTCGCGCACCTCGACCCCCATCAGCGCCGCAAGTCCGGCGATGACGATCAGCAGGTTGATGACGATGGCGAGGATCGGCCGCCGGATGAACAGCGCGACAAAGCTTGTCTTCGCGGCAGGCCCTTCGCGATTGGAGTCCTGGTCGTTCATCGCGAGGACGCTCCGCCTGAAGCGGCGTCACGGCCCGGCGGGCGCAGGGGCACGCCCGTCCGGACGAGGTCCGCGCCTTCGGAAACGATCTGGTCAGCCTCGGCAAGGGCGGCTTCGACCAGCACGGCCGTATCGGTGCGCTTGAGAATGACCACGGGAACGCGCTCGGCCGTCCCGTCGGCGCCCATGCGCCAGACATGAGAGCCCTGACGGTCCCATTGAATCGCGAGGCCCGGCACCAGAAAGCCGGTGCGCCCCTTCACATCGAGAGCGATCTCGAATGTCGAGCCCGGAATCAGCGCGCCATCCTTGTTGTCGAGCACGGCCTCTACGCGGCGCGTGCGCGAGGCGGAATCGACGCGGCTGTCGACGGCGCGCACGACGCCAGTCACGGCGCCGCCAGCCCCGGCGCGCGCTCTGGCGGTGACCTTCATGCCGGGAACAACATAGGACGATGCGCCTTCCGCGACGATGAAATCAACAAGCAGCGAAGACACGTCGTCGATCGTCGTCACGGTCGAGCCGACGGTCAGCAGATCGCCGACATTGAGGTAGGTGAGACCGACGACGCCGTCGAACGGCGCCGAGATCGTTCGCCGCTGCAGATTGTATTCGGCCTGTTGCAGCGCCGCCGTCGCAGCGGTCAACTCGTTCTGAGCGGCTTCCTGCTCAAGCGCCGAGGCGGCTTCGCTCTCGCGCAGGCCCGCAAAGCGCTGCGCATTGGTCCTGGCGATCCGGTACTCCGCCCGTGCGCGGGTGAGGGCGATTTCCTGTTCCCGCTTTTCAAGCTCGATCAGCGGCGCACCGGCCGCGACGCGCGCGCCGGGCTGGATGTTGATCCGTTCAATGACGCCGGAGACGTCGGCGGTGAGGGTCAGGGACTGCAGCGCCCGGCCGGTGCCGATGGCGGTCAGCTGCTCATCGACCGGCGTCCTGCGGGGTTGAGCGAACGCGACCGGCGGAGGACGCTGTCCCATGCCGCCCGGCCCGCCGGCGCCCGGACCGCCGCCGCGGCCGGCGAAGGCTCCCGGGCCCGGACCGCCGCCCTGAGCCATCTCGGACGCGTTCTTTTCCGCGGGACGGCCTATGACAAAAACGCCGATCGCAAGGCCAATCGCCGCGCTGGCGGCCAGAGCGCCCCAGAACCCGAAGCTCGATCGCGCGGGGCCTGCCATGAAATCCTTCCCAAAATGCCGGTTGGCGTGTCGAGGTTATACGCCCGAAAACTGAAAAACCGTCGACGAAGCCAGTTGAAGCACCTCTCTTACGCAGTCGGGCGCTTGGCCGATCCATTGCTTTCTAACCCAATCCTGGGCGTCTTGCGCGCCCGGGGAGGCGCCGGTAACGCAGTCTTGCTCGCCGAAGGGACCCGCAATGGCTGCAAAAAAAGCCCCCGACAAGGGATCGAACCTCACCGCGACCCGGGAGGAACTGCTCAGATATTATCGAGATATGCTGCTCATCCGCCGCTTCGAGGAGCGGGCCGGCCAGCTTTACGGCATGGGTCACATCGGGGGCTTCTGCCACCTCTATATCGGGCAGGAAGCGGTCGTCGTCGGCGTCGAAGCGGTGAAGAGGAAGGGCGACCAGACCATCACGGGCTATCGCGACCACGGCCATATGCTCGCCTGCGGCATGGATCCGAAGGGCGTGATGGCCGAACTGACGGGGCGCATCGGCGGCTACTCCAAGGGCAAGGGGGGCTCGATGCACATGTTCTCCAAGGACAGCGAGTTCTATGGCGGCCACGGCATCGTCGGCGCGCAGATTCCGCTCGGCGCCGGGCTCGCCTTCGCCAACAAATATCGCGGCAATGACAGCGTGAGCCTCACCTATTTCGGCGACGGCGCCTCCAATCAGGGCCAGGTGTTCGAGGCCATGAACATGGCGCAGCTCTGGAAGCTGCCAGCCGTCTTCATCATCGAAAACAATCAGTATGCGATGGGGACGAGCGTGCAGCGCGCGCATTCCGAGACCCACCTCTACCGTCGCGGCGCTTCGTTCGGAATTCCCGGCATGGAGGTCGACGGCATGGACGTCCTCGCGGTGCGGGAAGCCGCGCGCGAGGCGATCGCCCATGCGCGGGAAGGCAAGGGCCCCTACGTCCTCGAGATGAAGACCTACCGCTATCGCGGCCACTCCATGTCGGACCCGGCGAAATACAGGACCCGGGAGGAGGTTGATCTCATGCGGGAGACCTCGGACCCCATCAAGCGTTGCGAACAGCGCATCGCCGCCATGGGCGCCGCCGACGAAAAGTCGCTGAAGGCGATCGATGCGGAAATCCGCGAGATCGTGAAGGAAGCGGCGGAATTTTCACTGGAAAGCCCGCTCCCACCCGCTGAAGAGCTGTATACGGACGTTCTTGCCTGAGCGTCACGCCGCGTCTTCGACGATGCGTCGGGCGAGCTCGCGGATATGCTGCTCCGCCGATGCGACGGCGGGGTCATGGTCGGGCCCCATGCCGATAAAGAGCTTCGCGCCCTCTTCGAGGCTGAAAAGCTGGAGCACCACGCGGCGGCAGGCGGCGTCTGTAAGCCGCGGATTTGCGGCGCGCACGAGGTAGTAAACGAATCGCCCGATCGGCCGGTAAAGGCTGCGGATCAGCTCCTTTGCGTCGTCGTCCGACGCCGCATAGCCCCACATCTGAAAAAAGAAGCGGTGGTTGCGGCGTGCGCTGGATATGTAGAAGTCGACGACATTGAGCAGGATCTCCAGCGGCGAGTCGCGGTCCTTCTCGAACTGCCCGATGTGCTCCTCGACATAGTCGGCGAGTTCCTCGCGAAGCGTCGCGTCGAGCAGGTCCCGCTTGCTCCTGAAATAGTAGCCGACATTGCCGACCGCGACGCCCGCTTCTTCCGCAACCTTGCGGAGCGACAGGCCGGCATGACCATCGCGCACGAAAACTTCACGCGCCGCGAGGAGAACGCTTCGCACCGTCCTCGCGCCCTTTTGTGAGCGCGCCGCCGCCAGCCGCTCGCTTGGGCGATTCTTCCTTAATTCTTCAAGATATGATTCGATCGTATTGATCGCTTTGAGCTTTTCTGGGTCTGCACCATCCCCGCGCATGTCCCCTCGCACCTATGCCCAGACTTGACTTGACCTGCTCGGCGCATCCGCTTAGAGGACCGCCGCCTCAAATAGTACAGTCGATCAAAATGAGTTTTAGCGCCTCTGGCGCATTCTGAAATCCCCATTGCCGGAAATCCGGTTCCCGCTGAAACGGCCATTTCTCCCCCAGGCCGCCGGGCGGGCGGGCCGCAGCGTCGAAAATGCGCTGCGGCCCGATTCTTCAGTCAGGCGGCCGACAAACCCTCTGACCGGCCGGCGATCCATCGCTCAAGATCGGTGAGGGCGCGCGCTGACAGCGCCTTCTTCCGTGCCCGGCCTTTTTCCCTGCCTTTGATGCGGCGGCCGTCGGCATCGACCATGGGGTCGTCGATGTCGGGGAAGAGGCCGAAATTGATGTTCATCGGCTGGAACGCCCCGCGGGCCCCGGCGCCCTCCGACAGATGCCCGCCGGTGATGTGCGAGAGCAGGGCGCCGAGCGCGGTCGTCGGCGGCGGCGGCGCGGCCGCAAGGCCTGATGCGTCCGCGGCGGCGAAACGTCCGGCGAGAAGGCCGATGGCGGCGCTCTCAAGATAGCCTTCGACGCCGGTGATCTGTCCAGCGAAGCGCAGCGCGGGGCGCGCCTTCAATCGCAGCGCGCTGTCGAGAAGCTTCGGCGAATTGAGAAACGTGTTGCGGTGGATGCCGCCGAGCCGCGCGAATTCGGCGCGCTCAAGCCCCGGGATGAGGCGGAAGACCTCCGCCTGCGCGCCATGCTTCTGCTTGGTCTGGAAGCCGACCATGTTGAACAGC
>CAYTVQ010000132.1:0-7496 GCA_964441615.1 uncultured Caulobacterales bacterium
ATCGGCGACGCGGCCTCCAAGTCGGAACTCAACCGCAACGCCATCCCGAATGAGGTCGGACCCTTCCTGCAGCTTGGTCCCGTTTTCGCGCCGCGTTATCGACAGGCGACGCTGTTCACGAAGTTCACGCACAAATTCGATGGCGTCGCGGCGCGCCAGCTCGCCTATGCCGACGTGAAACGCGCCTTCATGCGCTTTCTGAAAACCAGTGATGCGAGACTGCCGCTCGTACTTGTGGGGTATGGACAGGGCGGCCTTGGCGTGCAGGGCCTCTTGAAGGATTTCATGCAGACCGACGAGGCGCTGCGGCGCCGGCTTGCCGCGGCCTATGTGATCGACCAGGCGACCCCGCTCTCTCTGTTCGCCGACGATCTTTCGAAGACGCCGCCTTGCGGCGGCCCCGACTCCATCCGCTGCGTCATCAGCTATGTCGATTACGAACAGCGCTTCCGCGGCGAGATCGAGAATGTGCGGCGCCGCTCCATGGCTTGGTCGGGCGCAGGCGAACTGCGCCCGACCGCCAACGAGGCGCTACTGTGCACCAATCCCCTGAACTGGCGCGTTTCGACTGAACGCGTCGAACCGGAGGCGCATGTCGGCGCTGCATCCGCGACCGGACTCGCCCTTGGATCCGCGCCGCCAGCGATCACAAAGATCGTCGGCGCGCAGTGTGTAGATGGAATCCTCATAGTCGATCGGCCCGTCCAGGCCTTCCTGCGGCGCCCGGTCTGGTTCAGCAGCAAGTGGCGTGCGCGCGGCTTCAATCTTTTCTATCATGATCTCGCCGCCGATGCTGGCCGGCGCGTCGCGGCGACGGCCGCGAAGATGGAGGAGGAATATCGAAGCCTCGACCCCATCGGCGAGTCGGTTGAGGTTGACGTCAGTCCGATCAACAGAACGCCCGAGTAGACTGGAGCGCCAATGAAGCCGATCCGCAAAGTCGTCATCCCCGTCGCGGGCCTCGGCACGCGCGTGCTGCCGGCCACCAAGTCGATCCCGAAAGAGCTGCTTCCTGTCGTCGATCGGCCGCTGATCGATTACGTCGTCGCTGAAGCGCGCGAGGCTGGCGTCGAGACTTTCGTGTTTGTCACCGGCCGCGGCAAGTCCGCGATCGAAGATTACTTCGATCACGCGTTCGAACTCGAAGCGACTCTCAGGGCCAAGAACAGGACGGAACTCCTCGCCGCGGCCACCGCGGCGATCCCCGCCGCCGGCGCGGCGGTCTATACGCGCCAGCAGGCGCCGCTGGGCCTCGGGCACGCGGTATGGTGCGCGCGCGAGATCGTCGGCAAGGAGCCCTTCGCCGTCGCGCTCCCCGACGAGATCGTCCCGACGCGTCCAGGATACCTCAGGCAGCTGGTCGACGCTTATGTCAAAGTCGGCGGCAATGTCGTCGCCGTCGAAGAGGTCGCCCGCGAGGAGACGTCGAAATACGGGGTCATCGCGCCAAAATCCCGCAACGGCGCGCTGATCGAGATGACTGGCATGGTCGAAAAGCCCGCGCCCGCCGACGCCCCCTCCAACTTCCGCATCATCGGGCGCTATATTCTGCAACCGGACATTTTCAGCATACTGGAGAAGCAGGAGCATGGAGCGGGCGGAGAAATTCAGCTCACGGATGGCATGAATGCGCTGAACCGCCGGCAGAATTTCAACGCGTGCGTCTGCGAAGGGACGATCCACGATTGCGGTTCGAAACTTGGTTGGCTCATGGCCAATCTCGATCTCGGACTGAAAGCGGGCGATGTAGGCGCGGCGTTTGCGCAATATGCGCGCAAGAGGATCGCGAATTAGGCGCGGCCGATATTCCGTATACGGCGTAGCGTCCCCGCTTAACGAAAGTCTGAAAAGCCCGCCTTCAATATCGCTTCGATGCCGGCGGCGTCGATCTCGTCGAACATCGCTTTTCGGTCGCTATCGACATCGAAAACGGCGATGAGATTTCCTTTTGCATCGAACACCGGCGCCACGATCTCCGATTCGGAGCGCGAATCGCAGGCGATGTGTCCGGGAAACTCATGCACGTCGGGCACGATGATGGTTTTGAGCCGCGCCGCCGCCGCGCCGCACACGCCCTTGCCGAAAGGAATGCGCAGACAGCCAAGCGTCCCCTGATAGGGCCCGATGACAAGTTCGCCCGGATTTTCCGGATCAACGAGATAAAAGCCGGTCCAGAAATAGTGATCGAAGGCGTGATGCAGCAGGTTCGAAACGGTCGCCATCCGCGCGACGAGATTGCGCTCGCCTTCGATGGTCGCGGCGATCTCCCGTGCGGCTTCCTGATAGCGCGCGTGTTTTTCGGCCGGCGTCATTGCGGACCTCCGACCGTGAATGTCAGCGCCGGCAGCTCGCCGATTTCGACCCGAACCTCGTCGCGCGGCCCGAGCGGGCCTACGCCCTCGGGCGTGCCGGTGAAAATGAGGTCGCCGGCCTTCAGTTCGAACAGTTTCGAAAGTTTATGCAGGATCTCGGGGACCTTCCAGATCATGGCGGATAGCGGAGCGCTCTGCCTGACGACGCCATTGACGGTCGTACGCAGGCGCTTGTCGTCGCTCACAGCCAAAGGAAACCTCTGCGCAGGCGCGATATCTCCGACCGGCGCCGAATGGTCAAAGGCCTTGGCGGCGTCCCAGGGGGCCCCCGCCTTCTTGGCCGCGGCCTGCAGGTCGCGCCGCGTCAGGTCGCAGCCCGCGGCGTAGCCGAAAATCGCCTCGGCGGCGCGCTCAGGGAGACGAAGATTGCGTCCGCCGGATTTGAGCGCGACGACGAGTTCGCCCTCGTAATGGAAATTCTCCGTGCCCGGCGGATAAGGGACGACAGCGCCGCTCGCGACCGCTGCGTCCGCGGGCTTGGTGAAGAAGACAGGCGGTTCCGATTTCGGATCGCCGCCCATCTCCTTCACATGGTCGGCGTAATTCCTGCCGATGCAGAAAATGCGCCGCACGGGAAACTGTCCGCCCCCGGCGACGCGGACCCATGGCTGTATGGGCGGATCGATCACATAGCTCACGCCGCGCATCCTTTGTCCTTGACCACTCGCCGCGCCGAGGGCGGAAACTTCGCAAGCAGCGCCGCCGGGCGCACCGGACGCGCGACAAGGCCGCCGCCGCAATTCGGACAGAGCCCCTTCAGCACGCCATCAGCGCAGGGCCCGCAAAACGTGCACTCGAACGAACAGATGCGCGCATCCGCTTCGGGCGGAAGGTTCCGGTCACAGCATTCGCAATTGGGTCGCAGTTCGAGCATGGCTTGGGCTTTCATCAATCTTCGGCGACATCCGGGGCTTCGGGCTCGAAGCGCGGCGGCGCATCGGTTCGCGCCGACGTTTTCGCTTCGCCCGCGACGGACCGGGCGCCCGCCGCCCACGACCGGATGTGAACATCCTGCTGCGGAAAGGGTATTTCAATCCCTTCCTTGCGAAATGCTTCGAAGATCGCAAAGCGCAGGTCGGTGCGCGCCTGCAGACCCTGACTGATGTCGCGCACGAAGGCGCGCAATTCGAACTCCAGCGCCGAGGCGCCGAAATCCACCCACACGACGAATGGCGACGGATGGCGCAGGATCAATGGATTCGCCTCTGCGCAGCGCAGAAGCGCCTCTTTCACCTTCGCCGGATCACTGTCGTAGCTTACGCCGATCGGCACCTTGATGCGCCCGACCGCGCTTTTGTGCGTCCAGTTCGTCACCGTCGAGGCGACGAGCTCCGAATTCGGGATGATGATCGAGGAGCGGTCGAAGGTCTCTATCTCCGTCGAGCGGACGCTGATCTTCTTGACGATGCCCTCTCCCGAATTGGTGACGATCCAGTCGCCGACCTTGATCGGACGCTCGAAGAGCAGAATGAGGCCGGACACGAAATTGTTGACGATCGATTGCAGGCCGAAGCCGATGCCGACCGACAGCGCGCCGGCGATCAGCGCGAGATTGGAAAGATCGACGCCGGCGATCGACAGGGCCATTGCGATCGCGAGGACGAGCCCGACATAGCCGAGCAGAGTCACCAGCGAGTTCTGAACCCCGGCGTCCATGCGGGAATGTGCGAGCGGACCGCGCTGGAGGCCTGTCTGCACGAGGCGCGTGCCGGCGAGGATGGCGACGAAAGCAAGGATCGAAAGCAGGATATCGGTCAGCGAGATGACGACGCCGCCGATGCGGAATCCGACAAATGCGCGGGCGACAAGGTCGCCCACGGCGGTCCATTCAAACCCGGCGAGCAGGAATGCCGCCGGCGCCAGCGCCAGGAGCAGCGCGGCGTCGACGCCGAGCCCGATCCAGAAATTGAAATTGTCGGCGTCGGCGGGCGCTTCAGCGCGTCGGGCGCCGCGCAGCCGCCGGTCGCCCCAGGCGACCGCCTCTCGAAGCGCCGCACGGGCGAACCACAAGATCGCGCCGACAAGAGCAAGGTAATAGACGCGGGTGGCGGCGAAGTCGGCGAGATTGACATGGCCGGCGATCGCCGCCGCGCCGATGCCGACGCCAAGGATCTGCCCGCCGAAGCGCAATGCCGGCCAGAATGTTCCGCGCTCCGGCGCATCTGCGCCTGCCTCCGCCCGATCCTTGGTCGGCATGCAGAGAAAGAAGAGCAGTCCCCCGACCAGAACCGCCGCAATGCCCATCGCAAGCCGTGCGGCCTGGGCCGCATCGCCCGCCGCATGGGCGATCGCGACGAAGATGTTTTTTGCGCCGACGATGAAGACGATCGCAAGGACGACGACTGACGCCTTCCGCGCGCGCGCCGTGTCGAACCCGCCGAGGCGCCAGCGGGGAGCTGACGGCGCGAAGATCCCTGAGGCGAAGCCATCGACAATGAGATAGGCAACAAGCGCGCCCCATGCGGCGCGCGCGACGCCGACGCCGTCATCGGCGATGAGGCCGACGATGCGCGCCGTTTCGATCACCGCGACGCCGCCGAGAATTCCCGGAACGACCCGCGTCAGCATGCTGACGCCCGCGAGCGCGACGCGGCGCGCCGGGGTCGGATCGAGCGCCTCGAGCCGGGCAGTGAAGGCCCTGCGGGCCCAGTTCCGCACCGGGCCGAACATCAGGAACGAAAATGCGAAGGCGCCGCCGATGGCGGTCGACGCAAGGAAAGCTCCGCCCGAGCCTTCGCGCGCGTCTCGCCAGCGCGCAAAATAGGCGCTGGTCTTGGCGGCGAGCGCCGCCGATTCATCCGCCGCCCTCGTCCACAAAGATGGGGAGAAGAGCGGCGCATCGCGCCTCAGTATCCGCCGCCAGCGCGCTTCGAGACGCTGCTGCGACAGGGCCGCAAGGAGGCGCGCGCCCTCGTCGAGGTTGGCGAGGATGCGCGTGCGCTGGCTTTGGAGATAGGCGACGCGCTCGGTGAGCGTCTTGCGATCTTCAGCGAGCGACGCCGCCTCGGCGGGTTCGCCTTCCTTGGGCGCAGGCCCGAGCAGAGCGAGACTTTCCTCCGCCCGGCGCAGCGCCGTCTCGGCCGACGGCAGAAGCGCACGCGACGCCTCGACGCCCGCACGCACCTGCGCCGCGAAGCGGGCGTCGTCGTCAATCTCCTCGCGGTCAAAGGCGGCGGAAAGGCCGGCAAGGGACTGCGTCGCCGCCGCGATGTCCTTGTCGCGGGCGAGGTCGCGCTCGTCCTGGGCAAGGGCGAACGCCGCCAGCGCAGCGAAGGCCGCGAAGACCGCAAGGAAGCGCCGCAGGCCCGTCAAAGGATCTTCTGTCCGGTTTTGCCCCAGTCGGCGAGGAATGCAGCAAGACCCTTGTCGGTCAGCGGGTGCTGCACGAGACTCCGGATGACGGCGGCAGGTATGGTTGCGACATCGGCGCCGGCGAGGGCGGCCCATTTCACATGCATGGGCGAGCGGATCGATGCGGCGAGGATTTCGGTGCGGAAGTCGTAATTGTCGTAGACCTGCCGGATTTCGCGGACGAGCTCCATGCCGTCCTCACCGATGTCGTCGAGCCTTCCAATGAAGGGCGAGATGAAACTCGCGCCCGACTTCGCGGCGAGCAGCGCCTGGTTGGCCGAGAAGCACAGCGTGACATTGGTCATGATGTCATCGGAGCGCAGGGCGCGGCAGGCCTTTAGGCCTTCGAGAGTCAATGGCAGCTTCACCGTGACATTCTTCGCGATCTTGGCGAGCGATTTGCCCTCCGCGATCATCTGCGGCGCCTCGAGCGCCGTCACCTCGGCGCTCACCGGCCCGGCGACGACGCTGCAGATCTCCGCAATCACCTCGCGAAAATCCCGTTTCGATTTCGCAATGAGCGTTGGGTTCGTGGTCACGCCATCGAGGAGGCCGGTCGCCGCCAGCTCCCTGATCTCTGCGACATCCGCCGTATCGACGAAGAACTTCATGGGAGGGCTCCGAAAAGGCGCGGCCTTGTTCCAACTATTCCCACGCAGGCGCAAGAGCGGGCCAGACGCCTGACGTCGCGGCGCACCCGCCCGCCCCGCAGACGTCGTTCGCGACCGGCCCCTGACCGGGCTTCGGCCGCCAGGCCCCATGCTGCGCTGCATCCGGCCCGCAGAATTCGACGCCGCGCCGAATGGCCCCCGGGGCACGCGAATCCCTTGCAAGCCCGCGCGCCGGCTGGAATAAGATCGCGCGATGAGACGGGCGGCGGAACGACCGCCGCCCGGTTCGTCTGCGGGATAGACCCCGCACGGGATGGGACATGGCGGGACCGGTTACGGCGCAGTCGGTGGTCGTTCGCTTCGCGGGCGATTCCGGCGATGGGGTGCAGCTTCTCGGCGGTCAGTTCGCCGATTCGACCGCGCTCGCAGGCTCCGACTACTCGACCTTCCCGGACTTCCCCGCAGAGATCCGCGCGCCGGTCGGGACGACCTTCGGCGTCTCGGCCTTCCAGATCAATATCGGCTCGCAACGGACGCTGACAGCCGGCGACGCCCCCGACGTCCTCATCGCCTTCAATCCGGCCGCGCTCAAGGTGAACCTGCCGCTCCTCCCCAGGAACGCGCTCATCATTCTGAATACGGACGAATTCAACGAGCGCAACTTCGCCAAGGCCGAAATCAAGGCTGACCCGAGGACGACCGGCGAACTCGCCGCCTTCAACGTGATCGAGATGCCGATCCGGACCCGCACGCTTGAGGCGGTCAAGGAGTCCGGCCTCAATCGCCGCGACGCCGAGCAGTGCAAGAACTTCTGGGCGCTTGGGGCGGTGCTGTGGATGTTCGGCCGCGACACGAAACCCATCGAAGACTGGATCACGCGCAAATTCGCCAAGAACCCGACCGTCCAGGCCGGCAACATGATGGCCTTCAAGGCCGGCCACGCCTACGCGGAAACGACGGAGCTCTCGGCCGCTATCCCGCAATTTGCGGTCGGCAAGGCGAGCTTTCCTCCCGGGGAATATCGCTCGATCACCGGGGCGGAGGCGCTCGCTCTCGGTCTCGCAGCGGCGGGAGAACTTGCGGAAAAGCCGATACTCTTCTGCTCCTACCCGATCACGCCGGCCTCGCCGATCCTCCATCACCTTGCGCGCATGGGCGACCT
>CAYTVQ010000133.1:0-4173 GCA_964441615.1 uncultured Caulobacterales bacterium
CCCAATCGGAGAAGACTCCCTTCGCGCCGCGAAGCCCCTATGGCGCGGCCAAGCTTTACGCCTACTGGATCACGGTCAACTACCGCGAAGCCTATGGGATCCACGCCTCGAACGGCATTCTCTTCAACCATGAGAGCCCGCTCCGCGGCGAAACTTTCGTCACCCGCAAGATCTCACGCGGCGTCGCCGCGATCGAGCTTGGCCTGCAATCGCGCTTCTATCTCGGCAATCTCGACGCCGAGCGCGACTGGGGTCATGCGCGCGATTATGTCGAAGGCATGTGGCTCATGCTGCAACAACCGCAGGCGGACGATTACGTGCTCGCAACCGGCGAGAAGCATTCCGTGCGCCAGTTCGTTGAGGCGGCCTTCGCGGAGGTCGGCCGGAAGATCGTCTGGGAAGGCAAGGGTTCGCAGGAAAAAGGCGTTGACGCCAAGAGCGGCCAGCCACTTGTGCATGTCGATGAGCGCTATTACCGCCCGACCGAAGTCGACCTTCTGCTGGGCGACGCGTCGAAGGCGCGCCGCGTCCTCGGCTGGAGGCACAAGAGCGGCTTTAAGGAGCTCGTCTCTGAGATGGTGGCGGCCGAGCTCGTGCAAATGAAGGAGCACGGCGCACATCGTTCCCGCATCATCGTCGAATGACGACGGCGCCTTACGATCTGACGGGCAAGCGCGTCTTCGTCGCCGGTCATCGCGGCATGGTGGGATCGGCGGTGGTGCGGCGATTGGCGACGGAGTCGTGCGAAATCCTGACGGCGCCACGTTCTGAGGTTGATCTGTGCGGGCAGAGCGCGGTGCGCGGCTGGATGAGCCGCGCCCGTCCGCAGGCTGTGGTCGTCGCCGCGGCCAAGGTCGGCGGGATCCTCGCCAATGACAGCTGTCCCGCGGACTTCCTGCTTGAGAATTTGCAGTTGCAGACGAACGTCATCAGCGCGGCGCGAGAGATCGGCGTTGAAAAGCTGGTCTTCCTCGGTTCCTCCTGCATCTATCCGCGGCTTGCGCCCCAGCCGATTCCCGAGGGGGCGCTCCTAACCGGACCGCTGGAGCCGACAAATGAATGGTATGCGATCGCCAAGATCGCCGGAATAAAGCTCTGTCAGGCCATCCGCCGTCAGCATGGCTGTGACTTCATCAGCGTCATGCCGACCAATCTCTACGGGCCAGGCGACAATTTTGATCTCCAGTCCAGCCATGTCGTTCCGGCTCTGATCCGAAAGGCGCACGAGGCGAAAAAATCAGGGGCCAGAACCCTCTCGATCTGGGGATCCGGCGCGCCTTTGCGCGAGTTCATGCATGTCGATGATTGCGCAGATGCGATCGTCTTCACGCTGAAGCATTACTCCGCCGAAGAGCATATCAACATCGGCTCCGGCGACGAGTGCTCCATTCTCGATCTGGCGCACATGATCGCCGAAATTGTCGGCTTTAGCGGCGAGATCGTCCTTGACCGCACAAAGCCTGACGGTGCGCCGCGAAAGCTGATGGATTCGACGCGCCTGCGAGCTCTTGGCTGGCGCCCGCGCATTGCTCTGAAAGATGGCCTCAAAAACGCTTACGCTTGGTATCTTGCAAATTAAGCGCGTCTTCGTCACGGGGTGAGGGGCTCGATACGTTCCGGCTTCAGCCAGTAGGCGAAATTGCCGGGTATCTGGCCATAAGGCGCCGCGTTTCGCAGTCGCCAGGCCGTTACGTCGCGGCGCTCGAGAATCTCCGGGGGAGCGATGTATTGGTGGGTGGTCGGCTCTCCAGGAACCAGATTCGGCGCCTGAACCAAGGCGAAGGGCGTTGGCGGCGGCGCGGGCGTCACGAGACGCTGATAGTAGATTTCAAGGCCGCTGCGCTCGATCATTCTTACAAAGTCGGACAGCAGCACCGTCGGCATGTCCTTCGAGCGGGGTTCGCCGTCTGAAACCACCAAGACCCCGGTCACGCGGCGTCCCCCAAGGATGAATTGATCGCCGGCAGAGTCCGCGGGTTTGGAGGCATAGGCGGGCGGACGCAGGAATTCATGCGCGAAGAGCGGCGTAATCATGCTGATCAGGCAGATCGCAGCGACCACCGCGGCGCCTGTCCTCGCCCGCATGAGAAGCGGCCTTGTCGGATGCGCCTCATCGGGACCCGCCCCTGCAACGGTCCAGCCCCTTATCAGAAAGAGGCAGGCGAGCGGATAGATTGCGATCATGACTCGTCTGCCATCGTCATGGAAGACGAATCCGGCTGAGAGAATGACGCTGCTCCAGAAGAGAATCCAGAACAGCCACTCTCCCTGTGAGATTGAACGCGCCCCACGGACAAGACCAATTGAAGACAGAATGAAGAGAGCGGTGGCGCTGGCGGGGAAGAGGGCGGGAACGGGTATATAGCCCTGCGTAAGCGTTGATGGGAGGGTTCTGATGAACCGAACGGATCCGTCGGTCAGGCGCTGTGCGGCGACTGTCGGATCCGCCGCGATGTTTTCGAAGGCCTTTTGATACATGAAGGCGTGCATCGCTTTCTCGTCCGCGAGCGCGGCTTTGGGAGTCTCCCGCTCGTAGACGCGTCCGCAGTCGGACCAGATGCCGCCGATCGAAATGCCGCATAGAGTGTAAGAGAAATTGCCGCCGATCAGAGTAACGTCGCGCGCGTAAAGCTTCGCCGCGCCAAAATTCAGCCCTGCGACGGCGAGCACGGAGAGACAGACGAGCGCGGCGCTTCGGAGTTTGCCGGCGAGCCCCTCGCCAAAGATGAGCGCAACCCAGAGCATAAGCGCCGGCAAGGTGAACATGCTGCCCATGCGCGTCCACAGCGCCAGTGAAAAAATGGCGACCGCTAGCACAGCATGAGCGAGCGAATGCGTCCGAAAGGCTTCGACAAAAAACGGAATTGCAACCAGGGCCCAAAAATAGCCGATGGGTTCGGTGAAGCTCGTTGTCACATATTCCCGCGCAGTGACGCAGGCGAGCGCCGCTAGACCAAGGCCCGCCCAGACGCCGAGTCGTCGCGCTGCGGCCAGGGCGGCGAAGGACGCCGCCGCCGCCAACGCCGCGCACTGCGCAATCACCATCGCCGCGTAATTGAATCCTCCAGCTGCAGCAATCGTCGTGCGGAAGACCTGCGCCAGCGGTCGTCGTGACGAGAACGAGCTAAAGCCCCCGTCCTTGACGACGTCGTTTGCGTCCGCCCAGTATCCGTTGGGATCGCTGAACGGCACGAGGCCGGCTATCGCGAAAGCTGACAGGTCCCCGGGGCGCCAGAGACCGGACCACTGGGCGCTCGCCGAGAAGACGAGCAAGGCAAGAAGCACGGGAAATCCGAGCAAGGAAAGGAGGCGTCCGGCGCGCGCCTCGTCTTTAGAAAGATCAATGTCTTCAGCTTTGGCGATCCAACCGAAGATGAGGCCGAGGGCAGCCAGCCACAGTGCGATCTCGGCGAAATGCGGCTCGGCCGTTGCAAACCATTTTCCGATGGGAGAACCGATAATCGCGGCTGTGCTGGGCAGAGCCCAACCGTCGGCCCAGGCGACAAGCGTGATGCTCGCATAGAGCGCCGCTGCTGCTGCCGACCCGAGGATTAAGCCGACTGATCCGACAGCCGGCGCCCGCAGTACGAAACGCGTGATT
Source organism: uncultured Caulobacterales bacterium (assembly GCA_964441615.1). GTDB lineage: Bacteria > Pseudomonadota > Alphaproteobacteria > Caulobacterales > Parvularculaceae > Amphiplicatus. Next base: position 3,602 of record CAYTVQ010000133.1, read on the forward strand.
GGCGAGCTCCGCTCCAGGAAAAAAAGGATCGCGCCGAGCGCCGCTATGAGGAGCGCCGTCGTCCATGGCGAGCGAAGTTGGAGCGCATAGGTCATTTGCACGCGGGTCTGCGGTCCGTTGTCTACGCCCTCAGGCAGAGCGAAGCGCACGCTCTTGACCCAATGCGCGAAAACCCCGGTTTCGCCCTTCCGGATGCGATCCTGCGCGGCGTGCGGTATCTTATACTCCACGCCGTTGACGTAGAACTTGAGCGTAGAGACTGTTTGCGCGTGGACGTGGTCGCCGCGCGGAACGAGGAGCGCCTTCCAGGGATTGTCCTGCGCCACGCGAACAAAGAGCATCTTGCTTTCTGTCGGGAGGCCCGTAATTGCGGCTTCCGTGTTGAATGGCCCGAATGCCGTTTCAGTCCTCTTGATCGCGCCAAGTTCTACGGCCAGCAATGCCCCTATTGCGAGCAGGAGAGCGGGAGACACCAGGCGCCGTCGCCGTCGCAGCAAACCGAAACCGGACCGGAGCTGCGCTTGCCCCGCAGCGAGCATCATCGAAAAAAGCTCAAGACTCTTCATGATCGG
>CAYTVQ010000133.1:4273-7439 GCA_964441615.1 uncultured Caulobacterales bacterium
GCGCTTGCCCCGCAGCGAGCATCATCGAAAAAAGCTCAAGACTCTTCATGATCGGTGCGGTCGCTCGCGATTGCGCCTGATCTAGCTCTTTTCAATCACGAGGAGCAACCGGAAGGCCAGAGCGCGTCCGAGCATCCCTTCCAGCGCGCGCTCGACGCGAAGGAGCGGTTCCGCCAGGGCCGTCGGGATGAGCGACCAGGGTCTGAAACCGCCGCTTAAGGGATAAACGGCGAATGAGAACCAAGAGGTCTCAGCGATCTGCAATCGCGGAAACATGCGTTGAAACCGCTCCTTCTCTCGCGTGACTAGGAGCGTCGGAATCGCCTGATTGGAATCGTAGGGGTCGCGCGCCGGATCGGGCGCGCCGTCCGCCAGCGGATCTGCCGCCATGCGCACCGGTTCATGATGGACAAGGCGATAGAACAGCGATGAGCCGGGCGTGATCGCCGGCTCCACCAGCACGATCCGCCCGCCAGGGCGAAGCGCGCGCTCGGCTTCTCGAAAGAAAAGCGCCGGAAACTCGATGTGATGAAGGACGTCGAGCATGAAGATGGTCGAAAGCGTCTCATCGGCGAAGGGAAGGCTCTGCGCGTTTGCGACGAGATCGAGCCAAGAGGCATGCTGAATGTCTGAGGAGATGAGGTCATGCGCGCGCGCTTTAAGGCCGCCGACGCCGCCGCCGATTTCGAGCGACGGGCCGGGAATGCGGCGCGCCAGCATGCGCTCGAAGAGATCACCGTAGACGGCGCGGAGGATGGGCTTTCTCGACCAGACGTCATGATAGTCGAGCAGCGGGGCGGCCGCCTCGCCGGTCATATTGCCTTCAGCTTCCGCCAGGCGAGCAGCGACATGCGCAGGAGAATGAAACCGTCGCGGAAACGCGAGATTTGCGGCTCGCCATATTCGCGCGCATAATAGCGCACCGGCAGCTCCACGATCTTCAGCGTCATTTTCGAAGCGCCGAGCAGCATGTCGAAATCGCCGAAAGGATCGAAATCGCCGAAATAGGCCCGCCCCGCGGCGAGGCGTTCATAATCCGCCCGCCACATGCCTTTAGTGCCGCAGAGGGTGTCGGTGAGGCGCTGGTTCAACAGCCAGGAGAACACGCTCGCAAAGAAGCGGTTTCCCATGTAATTCAGCCCGCGCATGGCCCCTTCCTCGCGCGGGTAAACGAGCCGCGTTCCGTTGACGAACTCGCCGCGTCCTGACGCGAGCAGCTCGTAGAATTTCGGCATGTCTTCCGGGCGCACCGTGAGATCGGAATCTAGGATCAGCGCGATGTCGCCGCTCGCGGCGCTGAAGCCGAGCTTCATGGCATCGCCCTTGCCCTTGCCGGCCTGCTTCAGGACCTTGATCTTTCGGTCAGCATGGGCGGCCTGCACGCGCAGACACTCCTCATAGGTTCCATCCGACGAGTGGCCCTCGATGAAAACAATCTCCTGCTCAGGCGCAAATTGCGGCAGGCGCTTGACCGCATTCTCGATGTTTCCCTTTTCGTTGCGGCAGGGAATGAGCACGCTGCACGACGGTCGCTTGTCTGCAGACATGGCGGATGGCGCAGGGCGGGCGACAACGTAGTTTCTGAGGCAGAGGCGCCGAACGCCGGGAAGCGGCGCGAGCAGCCGGTTCACAAGAGAACCCAGTCCCATCAGCCGCATGGGCACAAGAATGCGCCAGTCGCGATAAATCGGCTCGAGGTCGCCATACGCCATCATGCTCATAATGTCGGCGGTAGAGAGCCAGGACTGCGGGGGCGTCGGCATGCGAAGCCCAAACTTGGTCGCCAATTGCAGGACGGGCTCCCACAGGCGCGAATAATAGGCGACGATCACGCGCGTGCGCGGCTTCAAGAGCGGCTTCAGCTTCTGGAAGAAGCTGGCGACGTCCTCGATCACGCCAATCGTATCGGAGATAACCACGACGTCGAATGCGCCGAGGCCCTCGAGCGCGCCCGGCGCCTCGGCGTCGGCCTTGAGGAATTCAAGGTGCGGATAGGCGGTCTTTGCAGCAGCGACCATTGCGGCGCTGATATCGACCCCTACGCCCCGTTTGGGTTTTAGGCCGGCCAAGAGTTCGCCCGTGCCGCAGCCGATCTCTATGACATCGAGGCCTTCGGGTATGAGGAAACGCGCATGAGCGAGATCGCGCTCGTAATAATATGGATTGCGTGCTCGCCATTTTCTGCGCTCTTTGGCGAGCGCGTCATATGCCTGCTCGACGCCGGCATTGCGGCCCTTGGGGACGTCCGACTGCATCAGGGATTGGCTCGCTGCGAGTTCCATGGTCTCCGTTTCAACAGCACGAGCGCGGCGGCGCCCGGAAGCGAGGTCGCAAGGAGCGCACAGCCATAGAGGACCGATATCAGAAGTGCCTTAGACGGTTCAACGCCCGCAGCGCCAAGAGTCACCACCATCGCGCCCTCGCGCACCCCCCAGCCGTTGATGCTGATGGGCAGGAGAGACACGAAGACAGCAGGTGGGATCGCCATCAGACCTTCCAGCAGCGTCAGCGGCGCCCCGATGCTCATTGCGATGAACCATATCGAAAGCGTGACCAGTAGCTGCGTGCCGATGGAGGCCGCGATCGCCCACAGGCCCGCGGATGACGTGAGCAGAACGGCCGCGTGACGTGCGCCGTCGAAACACTTACGCAAGAATGGCGGCCAGCCGGCAGGTGTTGCGAGCCTGCGCAAGAGGAAAGAACCGAGAAAAGCCGTGACGGCGAAGGCAACTGCGAGTCCGGCGATTTCGGCGCCGGGGAGGCCTCCAGCGCCCTGAGCAAGCATGGGCAGACCGGCCAGCATGACGATCGAGAGGCCCAGCAATCCGCAGATGCGGTCGAGCAAAACGACGGCGACGGTTTCGGTCGCACTTCGCTCGCGCCGCAATGCCAGCCAGACGCGGATCGCATCCTGTCCCAATGACGACGGCAGAATCTGACCGACAAACTGTGCGGCAAAGGTTATCGCGGTCGCTTCGCGCGGGCCGACCGGCGCGCGCGTGCGCGTCAGGAAAGACCATCTAAGTGCGGCAGTCGTGATTGAGCCGCCCAACGCAATAACGGCGGCCGCTAGCCACGAGATGTTCAGTTTTTCGGCCGCCTCGGCGACCGCGCGCAATTCCACGCGGTGCAAAGCAAAATAGAGCACGCCCCCGCTGATGGCGAT
>CAYTVQ010000134.1:0-7402 GCA_964441615.1 uncultured Caulobacterales bacterium
CGCAGCGGCGACGCGGGCGAAGAGACGGTCGATAAATGATTGCAGCAACGCCGCGACCTAAGCGCTGTGGCGGGCGCCATGATTCTGAATGAGGTTCCGGATCAGGGAGCGACGCTTTAGGGCCGCTCTTCCTCGTCGCGCTTCTGGATGGAGCCCCCACCAAGCTTTCCGAAGACCTTTTCAACATCGACCTTGTCGTTGCGGCGCTCCTGTTCTTCCGGCTCGGGCGCAAGGCTTGCGGAAACCGGCTCCAGAGTTGGGCCCTGATCCACGGGGGCCGGCGCGAGCTTTGCCTTCTTGGCTGCAGCTTTCCTGACCAGCGTGTCAAGTTCGATCTGCGAGCAAAGGCCCAGTCCCACCGGATCGGTCGGCGTGATGTTTTGAGCGTTCCAGTGCGAGCGGTCGCGCACCGTCTGGATCGTCGCCTTGGTAGTGCCGAGAAGCTTGGCGATCTGCGCGTCCGCAATCTCCGGATGGTGCTTCACGAGCCAGGCGATGGCGTCGGGGCGATTCTGACGCTTGGAAACCGGCATGTATCTTGGCCCCTTTTTCGGGCGCTCCGCCACGACGGTTTTCGGACGCGACAGATGCATCCGGTAGTTGGGATCGGCCTCCGCTTTCTCGAGCTCTTCGCGCGAAAGCTGATGGTTCGTAATCGGATCGATGCCGCGCACGCCAACCGCTACATCGCCGTCGGCGATGCCTTTCACCTGCAAGGGATGCAGCACGCAGAAATCGGCGATCTGATCGAAAGTCAGGCGCGTGTTCTCGATGAGCCAAACAGCGGTGGCGATCGGCATGAGGGGCTTGTCGGACATGGTCGTCTCCAAAAGTTTCAAGACCGGCCCCCGGTCTTCCCGGGGACCGCGCTCGCCGCCGCAGATTTTCGGGGAAAGCGCAGGGCGCTCTACAAAGCGCCTGAACTGACGCGGCTTATAGAGGGCTTGCCGCCGCCTGCAAGGCAATTCTTGGCCTAACCCCCGACCTCAAGCAGTATCTTGCCGACATGGTCCCCTTTCTCCATGCGTTCATGGGCCCGCGAGGCCTCCGCCAGCGGGAAGGTCTCGTCGAGGACCGGCTTGATGACGCCGGTTTCGATGAGGGGCCAGAATCTCGTCCTTAGTCCTTCGGCGAGGCGGGCCTTATCGGCCGTGTCGCGGGCTTTCATGGTCGAACCGGAAAGGCGCAAGCGCTTGCGCATCAGCGAGAAGATGTTCACCTGACCGACCGGTCCGCGCAGGAAAGCGATCGAAACATGTCGGCCGAACGGCTTCAGGCATTCGAGGTTCTTTTCGACAAAGTCGCCGCCCGCCATGTCGAGTACGACGTCCGCGCCGCCGAATGCTGAGACTTCCGCAACCCATCCTTCCCCGGTGTAATTGAGCGCCAGCTCCGCGCCGAGCTTCCTGATGGCGGCGAGTTTTGCTTCGCTGGAAGCGGTCGCGATCACCTTGGCCCCGACGGCTTTCGCCATCGCAATGGCCGCGACGCCGATGCCGCTGGTTCCGCCGTGAACAAGCAGAGTCTCGCCGGCTTTCAGGTCGGCGTCGTCGAAGACATTTGCATAAACGGTGAAGAAGGTCTCGGGCAGCGACGCCGCTTCCTCGAGAGTGAGGCCGCGCGGGACCGGGAGGCAAGATCCTTCATGGGCGGTTGCGAACTCTGCATAGCCGCCACCAGTCAGCAGCGCGCACACCTTGTCCCCGACATGCCAGGACGTCGCGCCGGGCCCCAGCGCGACGATCTCGCCGGCGACTTCAAGGCCCGGAATATCGGATGCGCCCGGCGGCGGCGGATAGAGTCCCTTCCTTTGCAACACATCCGGGCGATTCACGCCGGCGGCGGCGACGCGAATCAGGACCTCGCGCTCCCGCGGCGCAGGCGTCGCCCGATCCACGAGCCTGAGGACTTCAGGGCCGCCGGGCCGTTCGATTTCAATGCAGCGCATTGGGACCATCCGGGTTGGGGACGCGGCGTAACTGCGTCAGGTCGGATGCCGGGACGCGCCGCCAGCCTTGTCTCGTTACGGCGCGGCCCAAGAGCCGCCCAGCGTTTCCAGGCTTTCCTGTGATCCCCATCACACCCATCTTTCTGGCTGTGGACCTAGAATTGAGTTGTCGCCAGGGGAGGCTTTCATGAGAGACATTCTTATAACCGCCGCCATGTTCTTCTCCTACGCCGCCGGCGTCGCCCTGATCGGCGGTGCGGGCGCGCTTCTCACTACCGTCATCGCCTGATTGACCGGCCAAACGGTGAACGAGTTGCCATTTCCGCCGGGGGCCGCCATGTAGGCAGTTCGCCGGAGCGAATATGCAGGACGCCGAACTCGACGAGAATATCGACATGCGGGCAGGAGCCGTGAAGCTCCATGGTCCCGAAGACTTCGCCGGCATGAGGAAAGCCGGGCGCCTCGCCGCGGAGTGCCTCGACATGATCGCTGCGCATGTGCAGCCCGGCGTCCGCACCGATCATCTCGACGATCTCATTCGCGACTTTGTCCTCGATCACGGCGCCCTGTCCGCGACTATCGGCTATCGCGGCTATCGCCACGCCTCCTGCATCTCGGTCAACCATGTCATCTGCCACGGCATCCCGTCGGAGAAGGCGCTGAAGAACGGCGACATCCTCAATATCGACGTTACGGTCATCGTCGATGGCTGGCATGGCGATACGAGTCGCATGTATTTCGCGGGCGAGCCCAAGGTGAAGGCGCGCCGGCTCGTCGAAACCACCTATGAGGCGATGATGCGCGGCATCGGCGCGATTCGCCCCGGGGCTACCTTCTACGATCTCGGCAAGGCGATCCAGTCCTTCGCCGAAGCAGAGGGTTTCACGGTCGTGCGCGACTTCTGCGGCCATGGCCTCGGGAGGGCGTTCCACGAGGCGCCGAATATTGTTCATTATGCTGAATATCGCGATCGGATGACGGGCCTGCATCGCGCCGCCGACACGGCTTTCAAACCAGGCATGTTCTTCACCGTTGAGCCGATGATCAACGAGGGCCGGCCCGACGTCAAAGTGCTGAAGGATGGCTGGACCGCGGTCACTCGCGACAAATCCCTCTCAGCGCAGTTTGAGCACTCGGTCGGCGTTACCGAGACGGGCGTGGAAATATTCACGCTCTCGCCGAAAGGCCATGAGAAACCGCCTTACGCCTGACGCGCTCAGTAGGGCGCCAACAGCGAGCCGATGCGGGTCAGGTCGCCGATCGAGCGCGCGCCGGTTTTCGTCAACAGCTTTTTGACATGCCAGCGCACGGTGGCGATGGAGCGCTGTGTCGCTTCGGCGATGGTGCTGACGGAGTCGCCATTGACCAGGGCGCTCAGGACCTCCTTCTCCGCTTTCGACAAAGTCGCGAGCCCATCGACAGCGCGCCTGCGGACCGCGCCGGCATCCGCTAGCGGCGTCAGCAGGACAGCAAGGGGAATGTCGGCGCGGGAACGCCGGCCGCCCGGCGAAGCGGCGCGGCCGATGCGCATGATTTGCAGAATCGCAGCGCGCGCAACCGCGGACCCGCGGATGATCTCCGCGCCAGAGTGAATTTCCTGGGACCGCACCCGTTCAAGCAGGTGCTGCGCGACAGGGTCGGCGAAGTGTGCGACGCCCCTGCTGTCGATGGTAAGGACGCCCGCGGCGATGAGTCGATTGGCGGCGCGGTTCTTGAAGTGGACGCGGCCCCCACAGATGATCAGGAACGGCGCCGGAAAAGCCTGAAGCATCCGGGCATACAGACAGCCCTGGCTATCGACGTCAGCGGCGCACAACGCCGCCGCCGTCGTCAACCGGCGCTCGTTCGATCGCGGCCGACGCAATGCGCCCTCCCTCCCGGACCCTATGAAGGGTGTAAGTGCGCCGTCCATGCCAACCTTCCTTCCCCCCCCAATTCGGGGCATTTGGCGACTTTTATCTTCGACGAAATGTAGCTCTGGCGACGAGCCTCCTCTGTGCCGCTCGTTACATGCGCTGAGAGCGTTATGGGGTCTCGGCGGCGTCCTGTCAGCCCGTCGGATTGGGTGTCGGCGCCAGCAAGCGGCGGAGGACGGCGGGGAGGACCTCGGGAAGATCCTCGGCGACAAGGCCGGGTCCGGCCGCCTGGCCGCAGGCGCCATGCAGCCAGACGCCGATGAGGGCCGCCTCGAAGCCGGGAGTTCCCTGCGCCAGCAGACCCGCAATGAGCCCCGCGAGCACGTCGCCTGAACCCGCCGTTGCAAGATCGGGCGGCGCGTTCGTATTGATCGCGGCGCGGCCGTCGGGCGCCGCGATGACGGTGTCGGCGCCCTTAAGGACAATCACGGCGCCGCAGCGATCGGCTGCGGCGCGCACCGCGGCGAGGCGGCCCGAGGCCGCAACATCGATATCTTTGAACACACGAGCGAACTCGCTTTCATGCGGCGTCAGAACATCGTGCTTGCGGAGTGCGGAGAAGAGCGTGTCGGGTCGCGCCTCGAAGCTGGAAAAGACGTCGGCGTCGAGCACAGCGTGCGCGGACGATGCGAGGATCGCGGCGGTCATTTCAACTGTTGGCGGGCCGATGCCCGCCCCCGGGCCGATGACGGCGGCCGTGAACCTTGGATCGGTGAGGATTGCGGAAACGCCCCGTGCGCCGTCGATCGCCCGCACCATGACGGCGGTCGCGTGCGCGGCGCATTCCTCGGCAGCCGCCGGGTCGGCAAGAAGAGTGACGAGGCCGGCGCCGGCCCGCAACGCGGCCCGCGCCGCGAGGCGCGCAGCGCCGGTGCGCAGCTTCGGACCACTGATGACAGCGACATGCCCGCGCGAAAATTTGTTGGCCGAGTAAAAGGGCCGCCGGAAGGCCGGCGCCCACAGTTCCGGCAGGTTTTCAAAGGTCGATGATTCGATCTTCGCGAGGACGGCCGGCGGAATGCCGATATCGACGACATCGACAGGCCCGCAGAAAGCGCGGCCAGGAAAGAGGACATGCCCCGGCTTCTTCAAAAAAAACGTGACAGTGCGCGTTGCGCGAATAGCAACGCCGCCGGCGCCCCCGACGACCGCGCCGGTGTCGGCGTCAATTCCCGAAGCGAGATCGATAGCGAGCGCCGGCGCCGGGTGGGCGTTCGCCGCTTCGATCATGGCCCGCGCAGGCCCGTCGATGGGCCTGGAAAGGCCAGTCCCAAAAATGGCGTCAACGATCAGGTTCGCCCCGTCGAGCGCCTGGGGCAGGAAGCCCTCGACAGCGCCGCGATAGCGCCCGGCCATGACATTCGCATCGCCCTTGAGAGCGCTTCGCTCGCCAAGCAGCGCGACACGGACCGGCCAGCCCTGTTCGCTCAAGAGACGTGCGACGACAAACCCGTCGCCGCCATTGTTCCCTGGGCCGCACAGGACCGTAACTGGCCCCTTTGTCCAGAATTTCATCGCCGCGGCGGCAACGCCGGCGCCGGCGTTCTCCATGAGCGTCAGGCCGGGTACGCCGCCTTCGATGGCGAGCGCGTCGGCGCGGGCCATTTGCACGGCGGAGAGAAGAATGGGAGAGGACATGTCATCTCCTCGAACTCGGCGCAGGCGCCGAACCCATCGCATAGCGAAGAGCGCCGGTTTGGTGAACCAGCCCGGATTCCCGCTGAACCAGAATTATTCCGCTGCACGCCCTGACGGCGCGTGGCGAGACGGTTTGACGGCGAGACGTCCCCGCGCGACACTGTTCCCATGAAAAAGATCGAAGCCATCATAAAGCCGTTCAAGCTCGACGATGTGAAGGAAGCCCTGCATGAGATTGGGCTCCAGGGCATGACCGTCATCGACGCGCGCGGCTTTGGCCGCCAGAAGGGCCACACGGAAATGTATCGCGGGGCGGAATACGTCGTCGATTTCCTGCCCAAGGTGAAAATCGAACTCATCGTGCGCGACGACCAGGTCGAAGGGGCGGTGGAGGCGATCGCCAGGGCCGCGCAGTCGGGCCGAATCGGCGACGGCAAAATTTTCGTCTATCCAGTCGAGAATGTGATCCGAATTCGCACCGGCGAAACAGGCGAGGACGCTATCTAAGCCATTTCTCGGAATTTATAGCATATAATTGCGCGCGATCAGTGCGTGGTGCTATTTTCAGCAGGTGCATGCTGCAATGCAAAAATTTTTCTTGATTTCGAAAGAAGCGACCGGTCATCCTTGGCGACGGTAAGAACCAACCCCGCGGGCGCCGGCGTTCTCGAAGGCCGCCGCGGAACAGCGAGGCAAAGGAGCCATCGGGGCATGACCGTCAACGCTATCCTGAAGCGGATCAAGGACAAGGAAATCCGCTATGTCGATCTTCGCTTCACCGACCCGCGCGGCAAGTGGCAGCACGTCACTTTTGACAAGGACCTCGTCGATGAGGATTTCCTCAGCGAAGGCACGATGTTCGACGGCTCGTCGATCGCCGGCTGGAAAGCGATCAACGAGTCCGACATGATCTTGAAGCCGGATCTTTCGACAGCGGTCGAAGATCCGTTCTTCGCGCAGCCGACGCTGACGCTCATCTGCGACATTCTCGATCCGGCTACCGGACAGCCTTACGCGCGCGACCCGCGCACGATCGCGAAAGCCGCCGAGAACTATCTCCAGTCCACGGGCATCGCCGACACCTGCTTTTTTGGTCCGGAGGCGGAGTTTTTCGTGTTCGACGACGTGCGCTGGTCGACCGAGCAGAACAATATGAGCTTTTCGCTCGACTCGGTCGAAGGCCCTTACAATTCCGCCACCTCCTATGAAGGCGGCAACCTCGCTCACCGTCCGGGGCCGAAAGGCGGCTATTTCCCGGTGCCGCCGGTCGATAGCGCGCAGGACATGCGCAGCGAAATGCTGACCATGATGGCCGAGATGGGCGTGGTTGTCGAAAAGCACCATCACGAGGTCGCCCCCTCGCAGCACGAACTCGGCATGAAGTTCGCTACGCTGACGAAGATGGCGGACTCAATGCAGATCTACAAATATGTGATCCATCAGGTCGCCGCCGCCTATGGCAAGACTGCGACCTTCATGGCCAAGCCCATCTTCGGCGACAACGGGTCTGGCATGCATGTCCACCAGTCGCTGTGGAAGGGCGGAAAGCCCATGTTCGCCGGCGATCGCTACGCGGATCTTTCGGAGACCTGCCTCTATTACATCGGCGGCGTCATCAAGCATGCGCGCGCCATCAACGCCTTCTCGAACGCGACGACGAACAGCTACAAGCGTCTCGTGCCGGGCTACGAGGCTCCGGTGCTGCTCGCCTATTCCGCGCGCAACCGCTCGGCCTCGATCCGCATTCCCTGGGTCTCTTCGCCAAAGGGCAAGCGCATCGAAGTGCGTTTCCCTGACCCGGCGTCGAACCCCTATCTCACCTTCGCCGCGCTCTTGATGGCGGGCCTCGAAGGCGTCGAGAACAAGATCCATCCAGGCGATCCCATGGACAAGGATCTCT
>CAYTVQ010000135.1:0-7402 GCA_964441615.1 uncultured Caulobacterales bacterium
GACCTTGAGACCTCTTTCGGCGGCGCTTGTCGCATAGTCATAAAGGCGCGCAGGCGTCCGGTGTGCGGAGACGATGCGGGTCTCGAAGGGAACCCGAAATTCGGCGAGCATGTCGGCGGCGCGCGTCATCGTCGGCCAGTCCGACTGCGAGCCCATGATGATGGCGACGACAGGCGCCGCTTTCGGTTTCGTCGAGGATCGCCGGGGCAAGGGTGCGCCTTCGATAAGGAAAGCGCATCCCTATAGGGCGGGTCGCGCCGGAATAAAAGGAAGAGCGGAGGAGACGCCGGCCGACTGGACGGGGGCGCTGAACCGGCGCCTCCTCACTCAGGCGCGGGCTACGATTATCGCGCTCTAGAAGGGGGGACAGGCGCGTTCCGCAATCCGCAGCGCTACGGTGCGGCGGGGCGTCTTGCACCTCAAGCGGCAAGCGATGAAGGGAAGTCTTCTTGCGCCGGGCCGGGACGCAGGTCAAATTCTCCCACGCCGCTGTGAAAATTTGGCGGGACTCGGGCGAGGAAGCGCCCGTCAATCAGCAGAGAATCGCTTCGCCGCATGAAGGTCTCAGACACGTCGAAAGCCGCCGCCGCCGCGTCCCTCAGAAAGGCCGCCGCCAAACGCTCCGTCGAAGCGGGCGCGGCGGCCGCGCCTGTGGATCGGCTGTCGATCGCTGGCATTCCGGACGCTGAATTGACGCCGCGCGTGCGCGAGGCCCTCATTTCGCTGATGAAGGAAGTGCAGGCGCTGCGCGAAGAGCTGGCCCAGGCCCGCGCCAAGGTGAACGAGCTTGAGAAGATCGCTGATTCCGATCCTCATCTTTCCGTATTGAACCGGCGCGCTTTTGTGCGCGAGCTCAATCGGGCGCTCGCCATGGTCGATCGCTACGGCCAGCCTTCGAGCCTCGTCTTCGTGGACGTGAACGACCTCAAGAAGATCAACGACAAATGGGGCCATGCCGCCGGCGATCTTGCCCTTGACCGCGTCGCCAAGGTGCTCGGCGCCAATATCCGGCAGACCGATGCGGTCGGCCGCCTCGGCGGCGACGAGTTCGGCCTGATCCTCACCCAGACCGATCAGGCGACGGCGCGGGTGAAGGCCGACGGGCTTGCCGCGCTCGTCGCCGCAGAGCCAATCGAATGGAAGGGCGAAAAGTTCAACGCCCGCATCTCCTGCGGCGTCGTCGAGATCGCGAAAGGGGTGACGGCGGATCAGGCGCTCGAGAGCGCCGACGGCGCGATGTATGAGGTCAAGAAGGGCAAGTGACGTTCCGGCGGCGCGGCCGGGGCGTCCGCATCAGAACGAGACTTTGAGGCCGATGACGACTTTGGCGGGCTGGGGATAGCCCGGCATGAACTTGCCCATGGCGCGCGTCTCGCCGCGAAAATTGGCGAGGCCCATGGGGTCGTTCGGAACCTTGGAGCGATAGGCGGCAAGAGAGAGCCCGAGGCCTCCGACCTGAAACTGCGGCCCGCGCTCGCGCATCTTGCCGACCTGAAGCGGATAGATTTCCAGCGTCTCGCCGGAATCATCCGCGACCGTCATCGCGGCGGCCGTCGCCGCGAGCGCGACGAGGACCTTGGCCGATTTCGGCGCCTGCGGCGCTTCCTGCGCAATGACGACGTCAGCTTGCGGAATATCCTCAAGGGATATGCCTGCGCTCATGGCCGCGAGCGCCGCCGCAACGAAACTCCAAGACATGTGAATACGCCCCTTCGGAACTTGAGATCGCCCAATACTCAAACCGATGGCGGCACGATTTGGCCGTCGAACATGGTTGAAAAAGGGCGTCATTCCGGCCGAAAGCCGGTATTTTCAGCCAAAGCGCCGCCGGAGCCAGGAGATCATCAGGGCGTTGAGCTCCCTGGGCTTCTCCCACATCACCCAATGGCCGCAGCCGGGGATGAGGTGTCTTTCGAAGTCGGGAATGAGCGCGGGCATGTCGGCCGCGCCTTCGGGCGGGAGGAAAAGATCGAGCTCGGCGCCGATGAAGAGCGTTGGCGCGCGGATGATGGGATCGACCGATTTCATGATCTCATAATTGCGGTCGATATTGCGGTAGAGATTGATCCCGCCCGTAAACCCTGAGCGCCTGTAGGCGGCGACATAGACCGCGAGATCCTCCGCTCCCATGACCACGCGGGCGGGATCGACAGGCCTCCCTTCCTGAAAACGCGAGATCAGGTCATAGGCGCCGGGCACGAGCTTCGGCCAGACCTCGCGTGGAGCCGGCGTGCGGAAAATGAAACGGAAGAATTCCTCTTCTCGGTCTGTGAAGACGCTCTCGGCGAAGCCTTCCTTCTGGAAGCGGATGAAATAGTGGTTCGCCGTAAAGCGCTTCTCGACGATCGCGAGCGGCGGGACCGGCGGCGGCGCGCGATGCGGCGTCGAGACGCCGATGACGCCGGCGACGCGCTCGGGATGAAGCTGCGCCATCGGCCACACGATCGCGCCGCCCCAGTCATGGCCGCATATGACCGCCCGCTCAATGTCGAGCGCGTCGAGCAGCGCGGCGAGATCGTCCGTCAGGTGACGGATGTCGTAGAGCGCCTTGTCGGCGGGCGCGTCGGAGCGGCCGAAACCCTTGAGGTCATAGGCGATGGCGCGAAAGCCGGCTTCGGCGAGCGCCGGCATCTGGTTCTTCCAGGAATAGGCGATCTCGGGCCAGCCATGCACGAGAATGACGGGCGGGCGCGCTGACGTCTCGCCGGCTTCGTAGACCGCGAGATCGACGGCGCGGCAACGGACGATCATCGGTTCGGGAAACTCGGTCATGCCGCGACTCATGCGTCGCGCGCGGGTCGCTGTGCAAGGTGTCTTGGCAGAGAGCGCATGTCTTCCGCGTCAGCCGGACGCGATTGGCAAGCGCCGGCGGCGCCGTTAGAGAGCCGCGCATGAACGATGTCGCGCCCTCTCCCCGTCCCGCGCCCGAAGGCTGGGTCATCCAGCACCTGACCGGCAATTTCGCCTGGCATGCCGGCCCATTCTATTTCCGCGAAAAGGGGCCGACGCCCGGCGTCGGTTTTTTCTCCGAGGCCCACCACGCCAACCGCGCCGACAGCATTCACGGGGGCGCGCTGCTGACGCTCGCCGACATGTCGCTCTTCGACATCTGTCATCGCAAGCTCGGCGCCTTCAAGGCGGTGACCATCACGCTCAATACGGAATTTCTGGCGCCGGCGCCCATCGGGGCTTTCATCGAGGCGGCCGGCGAGATGATCGGGGGCGGCAGGAAGCTCCTCATCGCGCGCGGTCTCGTCACGACCGGCGGCAAGCCGCTCGTCAGCTTTTCGGGGACGCTGCGGCGGTTTGAATGAGCGCAGGCGTCGCGGCGCGGTTGCGGCGGACGGCGTCGACGCCGATGAGGGCGAGCGCTGTCCAGATCAGCGCGAAGCAGACTCCGTGCGCGAACGTGAACATCTCGCCGTAATAGAGCCCGAGCAGGAGCTGCAGCGTCGGCCCGACATATTGCAGGAAGCCGAGAGTCGAGAGGCGCAGGCGGCGCGCCGCGAGCGCAAAGAGCGCGAGCGGGATGACGGTGATCGGCCCCGCGGCGAGCAGGAGAAGATCGGTTGCACTCGAACCGGAAGCGAACGCCGCCGCGCCGCGCGACACGGCGAAGACGAGCGCAAAGAGCGCGATGGGCGCAAGCAGCAGCGTCTCGATGAAAAGACCGGGCATCGAGCCGACCGGCGTCAGCTTGCGCACGACGCCGTAAGAGCTGAACGAGAGCGCGAGCAGCAGCGACACCCAGGGAAATATTCCGGCCCCGATCGTCAGCACAAGGACGCCGGCGGCGGCGAGGGCGGCGGCGATGATCTGCAGGGCGTTCAGCTTCTCGCCGAGCAGCGCGACTCCGACCGCGATGAAGACGAGCGGATTGATGTAATAGCCAAGGCTCGCCTGCAGCACGCGCTCATGCGCGACGGCCCAGACATAGATGAGCCAGTTGGCCGAGATGAGAAAGGCCGACAGGGCGAGGCGCGCGAGCACGCCGGGCCTTGCGAAGGCGGCGAAGACCTCGCGCCACTGCTTCAGGAACAACAGCACGAGCGCGCCGAACGGAACCGACCAGACGACGCGGTGGGCGACGATCTCGAGCGCGGGAACCGCGGCGAGCGGCTTCAGATAGGCCGGAAAGAGACCCCAGATGACATAGGCGCCGAGGCCGGCGAGGAGGCCGGCGCGCACATGCGCGCCGCGCCCGGTCCCGCCCGGCGCCGGCGCGCCGGAAGAATCGCTCACTGGGTGACGCCTTCCGTTTTCATCTTTGCGACGATGCGGTCGAAGGCGGCGGGCTTGCCGTTCGCGAAATAACGCGCCGTGATGATGACGCGCTGCTGCGCATCGACTTTCGACGTCATGGACTCGTAGCGAAACATCTCCGTATACAGAGGATTTGGCGCGCGATAGAACTTCGGATTGTCGTTGAGCTTTTTCAGCTCACTGTTGACAGCCGACCGCACCAGCGTCTCGAGCGGCATGTATTTGCCGAGCCCGTCGGTGACGGTGATGTCGAGCGCGCCGAGCCTGGCCTGGAGCTTGCCGGCCTCGACAAAGGGAATGAGCGTCACATCGACGCTGCCGCCGTCGCGCGTGAGGCGCCCCGGCTTGCCCTTGCCGTTCCAGCCGCACTGCCAGTATTCGATGGTCAGCGACATCTGGAAGCGGATGGCGTTGTTCGGGAAGGTGATTTTCGGATCGCTCGAGGACCAGCGCTCGCCGCAGTCATTGTAGCGTCCGGCGATGTAGGTCTTGAGATCGGTTTCGGTCTCCTTCACGAACTTCGTCACGTCCGTGGTGAGCGCGAGCTTGAGGCTTCCCGTTTTCGCCGCCTGCTGGTCTGCGTGCAGCGCGATGTCGGCGATGACGGGCCTGCCCGCGAGATTGACCTTGGTCGGCGCGTCATAGATGGTCGTGAGGCCGGCGGGCGGGATCTTGTAGCCGGCGGGCGCAGCGCTCCCGCCCTGAGCTGCGGCCGAACTTGCGAAGAGCGCGAGCGCCGCCGCCAGACCCCAACCAGAACGCATGACCGCCGCTCCCGCTTGCAATTTGCGCAATTCTACGGCGCCGAAGCCGTCGACGTCATCCCATCCGGCGCCAGGCGGGGTCAGTCCCCTGAATCCTTCTTCACGAAGGTGACGGCGAACAGCGGCTCGCCGTCGAATAGGTCCTTCGGGTCGCCGCCGCCCTCGATCATCTTGAAATAGCGGGGCGTGATCGAGCCCTCCATGCGATAGCCCTTCTCGGCCATGCGCCCGCGATGGAATTCGAGCGCGGCGGCCGTGAATTCCCGGGCGAGTATGGTGATGCGCTCGTGATCCTTCGCCATGGCGTCCTCTGTCGGTCCTTCGATTGTGAATCGCCTTTAGCAGCTTTGCCGCCTCTCGGGCAGCCCCTCGACGCGTCGGCTTGACAGCGCCGATGCGGGGGGAAAGGGTCGCGGACGCCTCAGGGAGACCATTATGGGACCGCTTGGCAAGGCCAGCCCCGTCATCATCATCTGCACGCGCGACCGGAAGAGCTCCCTGCCATTCTATCGCGACGTCCTCGGCCTGAGGCTCCTTTCCGAAGATCCCTTCGCCGCCGTCTTCGATGTCGCGGGCGCGCCCTTGCGCCTCTCGACAGTCGAGGGCTGGACGCCGCACGCGCATACCGTCTTCGGCTTCAATGTGAGCGACATAGCGGAGACGGCGAAGGCGCTCGGGCGCAAGGGCGTCTCCATGCTCCGCTATCCCGGTTTCGAGCAGGACGATCTCGGCGTCTGGACGTCGCCGGACGGCGCCGCGAAGATCGCCTGGTTCAACGATCCCGACGGGAACAATCTCAGCCTTGCCGAAATGAAGTGAGATGCAGCGTCTTTTCATCGTTCTCGGCCTCATCTTTCTCGCGCTGGGGCTGCTTTGGCCCTTCATCTCGAAGCTCGGGCTCGGACGGCTCCCCGGCGACATCGTGATTGAGCGCGACGGTTTCTCTTTTTTCTTTCCCATAACCACCATGATCATCATCAGCGTGGTTCTGACGCTGATCTTCCGGCTGTTCGGGAAGTGATCGATCGGAGGTCGGCGAAGGCCGGCCTTCGGCGCCCGCGGAATTGCGGCCCCCGCCCCGCAGGGGGAGCGGGGCTTCGAGCCCGCACCCCCAGCCCTTCTCCTGCCGCAAAGCGGGGGAGGGGGCCGTGTTCGGCATGATATTGCAAATTCAAACGCGGACGCCCGGGGGGCCGGACCACATCATTGCTTCGTAAGCGGAGGATAGGTTTCCCGCGCTGGACATTGACGGCCGGGGCGGATAACCCTCGTCGCGCTTGCGGAGGCCCCCCATGGCGAAACGGCTCTTCCAGTTCATCCTTCTGGCGATGGTCCTCGGCATCGCGACCGGCGCCGCGGTGCACGCCTCGGCGAGCCCGGAGACGGCCAAGGAGATCGCCAGCTATTTCAAGGTCGTCACCGACATCTTCCTGCGCCTGATCAAGATGATCATCGCGCCCCTGGTGCTGACGACGCTGATCGTCGGCATCGCCCATATGGGCGACGCCAAGACTCTCGGCCGCGTCGGCTTCCGCACCATCGCCTGGTTCATCGGCGCCTCGCTCGTCTCGCTGTCGCTGGGGCTCCTGATGGTGAACCTCCTGCAGCCCGGCGCCGGGTTCTCGCTCGATCAGGCCTCGACGACCGACACGGCCCCGACGGCCGAAGCCTTCACGCTCGCCGGCTTCATCACCCATCTGGTGCCGCGCTCCATCATCGAGGCGATGGCGACCAACGAGATTCTGCAGATCGTCGTCTTCTCGGTCTTCGCCGGCACGGCGCTCGCCGCGCTCGGGGAGAAGACGCGGCGCATCACCGAACTCATGGAGCAGGGCGCCTTCGTCATGCTGCGCGTCACCGAATATGTGATGCTGCTCGCGCCCTTCGCGGTATTTGCGGCGGTCGCCGGCGTCATCTCGACGCGCGGACTTGGCGTCATCGTCACCTACGGCGCCTTTGTCGGCGGCTTCTATTTCTCGCTGGTCATCCTCTGGGTCGTGCTGTCGGCCGCCGGCGCCGCTGTCATTGGCGGGCGCATGAAGGGACTTCTCGGCGTCATCCGCGAGCCCGTCACCATCGCATTTTCGACCGCGAGCTCGGAGGCCGCCTACCCCAAGCTCCTCGAAAAACTCGAGCGTTTCGGCGTCTCCAACCGTGTCGCCAGCTTCGTCCTGCCGCTTGGCTATTCCTTCAATCTCGACGGTTCGATGATGTACTGCGCCTTCGCGACGCTGTTCATCGCGCAGGCCTATGGCATCGAGATTTCTGCAGGCCAGCAGATCGCCATGCTGCTGCTCTTGATGATCACCTCGAAGGGCATGGCCGGCGTGCCGCGCGCCTCGCTGGTCGTCATCGCCGCGACGCTCGCCTTCCTG
>CAYTVQ010000136.1:0-7341 GCA_964441615.1 uncultured Caulobacterales bacterium
ACCAGGAAACTGCTGCGCGGGCGCCAGCGGGCGTCGCAGCGCTCAGCCCAGACTCGCGTAGCGGCGCAGCGACTGTCGCAGGCCCTGAGAGTCGATCTTTTGCTTTCAAGCTTGATCACATTGCAGGCCGGCCTTGGCGTCTAGTAGCACAGAAAGCCGTGAATGCACAGCGAGCGGGCTCCCGGCTTCCGCAAAGGCAAATACTTCGAAAACGTCAGGAGGTGATTGCCGCCTACGCGGCAAATCCGCCTCAGGCCGGCCCGGCCACAACTTTGGCAAATCGGGCGGCCCGCAGGCGTGCGGGAAACTTCTTGACATCGGTGCGCACCGGCGGCGCTCCTGCTTTTTCGAACAGGAACTCCGAACAGGCCGCGCCGGTCGCTATGTTGACAAGCCGGAAACCGCACTCGCCTTCGAGAAGATCGACCGTCTCCTGATCGCCGGCGAATTCCATGAGCCAGCCGCCGCATCGGCGCCGTTTCGCGCCCAGGTTCCTAGGTCGGGGCGGCTCGTTCATAAGCGGAGATCATCCGGTCGCACATGCCTCTCATGGAAAATTCACAGCGGCTGAACTCGGCTGCGGCGGCAGACAACTGAGCCAACCGTGACGGATCGGAAAGCAGCGCGATCGCCACGTCAGCGAAACGGGCCGGCGAGTCTCCAGGAGCAACCACGCCGGTTATGTTGGGCTTGAAGGTCTCGGACATTCCTCCCACGCCCGTACAGATGACGGGAACGCCCATCAACTGCGCTTCTATAAGCACATTCGGCAGCCCTTCCATGCGCGAGGCCAACATGAACACGTCCATGGCCGCAAGCGCCTTCCAGACGTCGGCCGTCCGACCGGGCATCAGAACGACTTCGGAAAGGCCGAGTGCTTCCGCCTCGTCGAGGAGCGTCTCTCGCAGTGGTCCTTCGCCAAAAAACACGAATCGCAGATGAGAGTTCCGTCTTAGCATCTCCGCTGCCGCCGCCAGTAGGAATTCAGGGCGCTTTTCTTCGGAGAAACGCAAAACGCTTCCGGCGAGAATGTTGGCGTTGCCAAGACCCAGCTCACGTCGCTGGGCCGCACGCAACGCAGCCTTGTCCACCAGGGGCAACTCAAAACCATTGTGAATCGTCTCTATCGAGTTGGCTCCGAGGCCGAGCCAGCGCTCATAGTCGCGCGCGCCCGCGTTGCTGTTGTTCAGTATCGTGACGGCTCGGCGCGCCAAGACAGCCTGATATCCCGGCTTCATGAAAGGTTGAAAGATCTGAAAATGCTGCGGCGAGACCGAACGCCCGCTGCAGATAAGCTTGGGGACTCCTGTCAGTGTAGCCGCAATTCCCGCAAGTGAATTATAGTAATCCATCCATGTGTGAACGATCGCCGGCCGCACTTCGCGGATCGCGCTTGCCGTCTGCACAATCTCTCTGAGCAGCGTATGGCATGCGAGCGCGTGAAACTCACTCTCTGCGTGCTTCATCGCCTCCAGCACGCGAGGGCCAAAAAGTTCAGGGACTTGACGCGGCATCTCGAAAACATGAACGCCTGCCGCTCTCGTCTCGGCCAGGAAGAAGTCGTTAGGGGGATCAAGGCCGTAGCAAGCTATGTGTACATCATAATCGGTGTTACGTGCGAGCTGTGCGGCCAGATACGACGCCTGTCGTTCGGCGCCGCCCGCCGCTAGCGATCCGATAAAGAAAAGGATGCGCTTCGGATCGAACGAGTCATACGGCAGTCGCAATTCGTCACCGACGTCCTCAAAAATCGAGTCGAGGCCTGACTCAAAGTCGCGGAACGTCGCAGACGCTGCGCCCATAAGGCGCTTGATCGTTGGGCGGTGAATTGCTGTATCTTCGATCACTTGTCCAAACGGATCGACGATCGCGATCCGCATTTTCGGAGCGGGTATGAGTGTATGAAGCAGCAAACGCCAAGGAATCCGATAGCCGCTTTGAAGGCCGACATAAACCAGCGTACTTGGCCTGCCCTTTGCGAAGCAGATGTCTCCGCGCGCACGGTCACGCCACCAACCGACCGCATGCGGATCGCAGGACGCATCCTCGATGTCGTCGCCGATGAAACCAGCTATGTCGCCAGCCTCGAGTAGCCGCGCTATCACTTGACGCGGCCTTGCATACGGCATAGCGACGATCGGGTCTTTGGCGCCGACAGCGGCGAGCGCGCGGCCAATCATGTCATGGAAATCATACATCGCCCGCGACGCCCGCTCTCTTAGTTAGGGTCAGGCGCGCGCGCCAGAGAGTAGAAGACGTGGGAGTAGCCGCTGCGCCTGAACTGTTGCTTTTCAAGGATCGCGAATTTCCTCTCGAGCATGGGCTCGAACCAGGCGATATCGAAGTGGAAAAGGTGAAACTGGTCGGCCCCCGACAGGTCAGGCGGGCGAAACTCGGGAGCCCCGGGATTGGACCCAACCCAGAGGAGCACGACGCCCTCGGGGGCGAGTACTCGGAGCAGTTCCTCAATTGATCGGTCAAGGGACAGACAGTGATCGAGGGAAGTAGCCGATATGACGGTGTCAAACACTTTGTCGTCCCAGGGTAGATATTCCGAAATCCCTCGCACCGCCGAAAATTCCGCCGGGCGGCTCAACAATGGATCAATGCCAGAGACCGCCCCGAACGGAACGCCCTGCAAGTAATAAGGCAGACCAAACGGCCCGCACCCCACATCGAGGATTTGACCTCGGGCCCAGCGGCCGACGAACGCCCTAAACAGCCGCGAGTATGGATCGGCTGCGTGGGCTGCGTTTCCAGATTTTGTTCTTGTGAAGGCTGCGGCTATGGAGTCAAGGCGATCCTTCCAAGCACTGTATACAGACGAGAATTCTCTTTCCGCCTTCGCAAGGGCCTCGGCATAGGTTGGACTGCCTCTCGGCTGCGGCCGCGAGCGGGCAGCAGCGCGAGCTACTGGCCGTTCGTCTGAAGAAAGCACTGTTGCCGCCGAGGCGTGAATCTCGCCAGTCAATTCGGGAAGAACGACATTGTTGAGCGCCTGGAACTCGCCCAGCACCGCATTTCGAGTTTCGAAAAGCGCTGATTGCAGTTCGAGAGATCGCGAGCCGATGCTGTTAATCACGCGGAAGAAATTGTTGTCGCTTTCCGACCGCATGCTGGGCAGCGCCGCGATCGCCTCCTCAATGCGGCTGGCGGCGGCGCGCACGCTCTCGACCTCAGCGCTTAACGCGTCGAGCCTTTGACGAGCTTCCGCTGTCGCAGCTTCCAGTCGTGCAAGCGCCGCGACCATGCTCTCTGAGTCTTTCCACATTTCCGACGCCGACCTCGATCAACATGCGTTTAGATTAGCCAGGCAATCGGCGCAATCCGGTTCCGTAGTGCGCCCTCAGGTTGCACGCGGCGCAGATTTCAAAAGCGTTTGATCGGCGGCGGGTCATCATCTACAGGAAAATCCTGAGAGTCTGAATCATAAAGAAGCAGGCCCGATCAAGGTCTTGCAAGCCTTCGTGTGAGAGTTCTGATCTGCGCGATGAAGAGCCAGGCGAGAGCGCTTTCGATGGTGCGCTCCCAGTCCTTGGCGAGGCGGCGCGATCTTCCGAGGCAGGCGAAGGTGCGTTCGACGACCCATCGGCGCGGTAGAACGTGAAAGCCTTTGGTGTTATCGGCGCGCTTGATGATGTCGATTTTCCAATCTCCGATTTTGGTCAGCGCCTTGCGCAATTTTTCGCCGGCGTAGCCGCCGTCGGCGAAGATGTGTCGCATGAAAGGGAAGCGATAACGCGCCGCGGCGAGAACGGCGGGCGCGCCGTCGCGATCCTGAATGTCGGCGGCGTGGACGATGGCGGCGAGGATGAACCCTTGCGTGTCTGTGAGGATGTGGCGCTTCCTCCCCTTGATCTTCTTGCCGCCGTCAAAACCGCAATCGCCGCCGCTTTCCGTGGTTTTCACCGACTGGCTGTCGATGACGCCCGCCGTGCGCGGCCGGCCGAGCCGCTTCGCCGACGGCGTCAGCCGCTCAATCAACGCCCACTCTTCATCCGTCAGGTTGCTTGCGTACCGCGCGAAATCCCGATCATATCGCGGGCGTGTGATTTCAGTCCAAGCCATCTTGATCCTCCGTGTCTTAAGCAAACGCAGAGAATCATAAGCCGCTGAAATCACACAACTCTTTTTGGATCTGGCTCTGAGAGAATTGGGAGACGCATTGTGTGCTACTCGACCGCCAAACATATTTTAGAGACGCTCGATCGAGGGGGCGTTCCGGTCCCAGGCGGCGCTCGCGTTCTTGATTTCGGATGCGGCGAGGGAGGACTTGTCTACGAGTTTCGCGATTTGGGGTTCGACGCCTATGGTTTTGATTTGCACGAGAGGGTGAAGTATCGCAGCGACAATGATCGGAAGTACTTCGGATTTGCGGCCGAGGCCTCATCAGACACCAGCGATCATACCGTCGCACCTTCCTACGGAATGCCGTTTCACGATGATTTCTTCGATATTGTCGTCTCGACGTCTGTGATCGAGCATATCATGGACCTCCCAAGGGCGAACGAAGAGATCGCGCGGGTGCTCAAGCCCAGTGGGAGCGCGATGCACACTTATCCCCACATTCTCACGCCCATTGAGCCACATCTCTATATTCCTTACGGCGGCCTCATTCGCTCGAAAATATGGAGCCAAATTTGGTCTTACATTGGCGTGAGGAACGAATTCTACGAAGGAAAAGACGCGAAGACTACCGCGGAGGCCTGCTGGCGCTATTACCGAACGGGCCTTGTTTATCACTCGCGGTCGGAGCTCCATCGGATCATCGGCAAGGATTTTGCGATCGTAACGGATCTGACGGGGCAGTGGCAGCACGCATACAGAGAGCCGCCCCTCTGGAAACTCATTTTATCCGCACGAGGGCAGCGCTATCCTCTTCGCCATATCGCCCGTCAGATTCCCCTGCATGCGGTACTCGGCTCGGCTAAGCGCTCCAAGATCGCTGTGTGATCGTTAGTCGGCAGGTAGGTTCGTCCATTCGACAATAGGGTAGAAAACACTCGGTTCAGAGAAACCATTTGCGGTCACGCCGATTCCGTAAGCCAGGTGGTGATACTCATAGAATTCATGCGTCTCGGGTTTGTTTGGTAGTATGCCTAACGAGACGAGATAGTCGCCGGGCCTCAGTTGCAGATAGGGAATTCGCGCCTCGATCACGCCGGTCCTTCCCCGATGCTTCCGAAATGGGGCCTCGTGATAATGTGCGATCTCTTCGTCGGAATGCGGATAGTTGGTGTTGAAATACATGACAGCCTGGTGCTCGTGCGCGCTGGTGACGCCGACGGCGAGGCCGCAGGAGAATTTTGGGTCGCCCGGGATCAAGCGTTCGTATGCCACGCGAACGCGCATCGGCGTTCCGAACTTGAAAACACGAGCCGGTTTCCCCGCATCGTCCAGAAATTCGACGCTGGTCATCCGGTATTGACCGGTTGAGAAGTGTTCGCCGCTCTGATCCGACAGAGGCGTCGATGCTAGGCTAGGTGCTTGGAGGAAGCGCAAGGCGCGTTCAGGGGGCGGCTGTGGCCCTTCAGTGGAACCCGGGGCCGCCAGCTCGCGCTCGGCCGTGGCGGCTCGGCTTTCAGCATCTATCGGTTTTGCAGGTCGCGACAGGTCGACGACCTTGCGCCCCTCATCACGGGCGATGGCTTCATGCATCTCGTATTCGTAGGCGCGGCAGACCTCTATCGGAGGGCCGTCCATGCGGATGCGGCCGTTATCGATCCAAATGGCGCGCGTGCAGAGCTGCATCACGTGATAGGTCTGGTGCGAGACAAAGAGCGCCGTCACGCCGCTCTGGCAGATCTCGCGCACCCGCCGGAGGCTGCGCGCCGTGAAGCGGATATCGCCGGCGGCGAGCGCCTCGTCGATGATGATGACATCGGCCTCGACCGCGACGGCGGCGGCGAAGGCGAGGCGCGCCTGCATGCCGGAGGAATAGGTCTGGAACGGCTGGTCGATCGCGTCCTCGAGCCCCGCGAAGGCGATGATCGAATCGAGTTTTGTCCTGATTTCGGCGTCCGACATGCCGCGCATCAGCGCCGACATGATGACGTTGTCGCGCCCCGTATAGGCCGGATTGAAGCCCGTTCCGAGTTCGAGGATGGCCGAGACGCGCCCCCTCACATCGATCTTGCCGGCGGTCGGCTGGATGGTGCCCGCGATCAGCTTCAAAAGCGTGCTCTTGCCGGCGCCGTTGCGTCCGATAATGCCGACTACTTCGCCGCGCCCCATCTCGAAATTGATGTCGGACAGCACCGGCTTGATCGCTGCCGTCCGCCGGCCGAGCAAGGCCTCATTTATAAGGCTCGATCTTGACACATAGATTCGATACTCTTTCGAAAGATTCCTGACCGTAATGGCCACGTCGGCCGTATCGACGCGTTTCATGAAGCTCACAGAAACTCCGCGAAGTGCGGCTTCGAGACCATAAAGAGGCGGGCGGAAAGCATGAGAGTGGCGACCGAGAAAATTGCGCTCACGATCCAAGCATGGGGGCGTTCAAACGTGCCGTAAAACAGCGCGTCTTGCCAGCAAAACAGAATATACGTGAATGGACTCGCGTAAAGCGCGCCCCGCACCGATTCGGGAATGGCGCCTGGCGCATAGAGCACAGGATGCAAGAATAATCCTGCAGTGAGAAACATGTTGACGAATTCTCGGGTGTCCCGAAAATATACCTGTAACGCGCTCAGCCCGATTGCGAGGCCGAGGAACGTCGGCAAGGTGATGAGAAGCACCAGCGGGACGCCAAGCGCGTAAAAAGGAAGGATGGTCCCGCTCGTGGCAAAACCAGCGTAGACGATAACGAAAGACAGCGACACACTCATGAAAATCATGGGGGAGATGAGCGCTTTCACCGGCAGGAGCTCCAACGGAAACGACATCTGTCTTACGATGTTGGAGTTGTTGACAATGCTCGACATTGATCGCCCAAGCGCAAGATTCAGAGAAACCCACGGCGTGAGCCCCGCAAAGAGGTAAATGATGGCATCCGTTTGATGATTATCTGGAGCGTTTAGTCTTGTCGGAAAAACAACAGTGAAAATGAAGACGTACATCCCAACGAGGAACATCGGCATGATGAGCGCCCACAGCACCGAAAAGCGATGATGGACAAACTCGTCGGAGATGTCCCGACCGGCGAGAACAAAAAGCAGTTTTCTTCGGGAGATCAAGGAGGAAATGAGATCTATCGTCGACCGGAGGTAGTCTGCGGGAAGGCTTCTCGTGCGACGCGGCGTTTGGTGATCTTCGTTCATACGCGATGATACTCTCGATACCATGCGATGAAGCGCTCAATGCCGACTTCAATCGGGGTCGACGGCGAGAAGCCGACAT
>CAYTVQ010000137.1:0-5086 GCA_964441615.1 uncultured Caulobacterales bacterium
CGACCTCGCCGTGGACGGCGCCGATGAAATCGACCTCAAGCTCAATCTCGTCGGCGGCGAGGGCGGGGCGCTGCTGCGCGAGAAGATCGTCGCGGGCGCGGCGAAAAAATTCGTGGTCATCGCCGACTCATCGAAGCGCGTCCCGGAGCTCGGGCGCTTCCCGCTGCCGGTCGAGATCGACCGCTTCGCCTATGGGCTGACGGTCAGGCGGGTGCGCGAGGCGCTGGCCGCGCTCCGCCTGCCGCCGAACGCCTCCTTGCGGATCGCGAAAGACCGCACGCCCTTTCTCTCCGATGGCGGGAATTACATTCTCGATTGTCCGCTCGGCCGCATCGGCGATCCCGCCGGCCTTGAAGCCGCGCTGTCGGCGATCCCTGGCGTTCTCGAAACCGGGCTCTTCATCGGCATGGCGGACATGGCCCTCGTCGCCGGCGCGGGCGGCGTCGAGATATCGCGACGCGACGGGTAGAGCGCGGCGCGCGCCCTTTCCCTCCGGGGCCAAGCGCCATACATAGCGGCTTGGAAGCTGCTTCTTGTTTTCAATGTCCGCGCTCGCCGGCAGACCCTTTGTGAAAATGAACGGACTCGGCAATGACTTCGTCATTGTCGATCTGCGCGGTTCCGATGCGCGCATGACGCCAGCCGCGGCGCGGGCCATCGCTGACCGAAAGTCAGGCGTCGGCTGCGACCAGGTCATCACGATTGAGGACCGGGGCTCGGACCGCGGCGGGCCGTTCATGGGCGTCTTCAACGCCGACGGGTCTGAGGTCGGGGCCTGCGGCAACGCCGCGCGCTGCGTCGGCGCCATCCTCATGGACGAACTCGACGCCGACGAGGTCGAGTTCGCGACCCTGCCGGGAATGCTGCGCGCCTTTCGCGCCGCGGAGGGGCGCATCACCGTCGATATGGGCGAGCCGAAATTCGGCTGGCGCGACATTCCCCTCGCCGAAGCCTTCGAGGACACGCGCTTCATCGACGTGAAGCTCGGGCCGATCGACAAGCCCGTGCTGTGGGGGCCGTCGGCGGTGAGCATGGGCAATCCCCACTGCATCTTTTTCGTCGAGGACGCCGAGGCCCAGGCCCTCGACCGCTTCGGCCCCATGATCGAGAACCATCCTTTGTTCCCGGAGCGGACCAATGTCGAAGTCGCGGAGGTCAAGGGCGAGCACCTGATCCGCCTGCGCGTCTGGGAGCGCGGCGTCGGCATCACCAGGGCCTGCGGCACCGGGGCCTGCGCGGCGCTCGTCGCGGCGCATCGCCGGCGCCTCACGGCGCGCAAGGGAACGGTCCTGCTCGATGGCGGCGCGCTCGCCATCGAGTGGCGCGACGACAACCGCGTATACATGACCGGACCTGTCGCCTTCGAATTCGAGGGCCGCCTGCCGGAGTCGCTCTGATGGCCAAGCTCTATTTCAACTATTCGGCCATGAACGCCGGCAAGTCGACGGCGCTCCTCCAGGCCGCCTTCAACTATTCCGAACGCGGCATGCGCGCGCTCCTTTATACCGCCGCCATTGACGACCGCGCCGGACGCGGAAACATCGCCTCGCGCATCGGCCTCCAGTCGAAGGCGGCGCTCTACGATTCGTCGGTCGACCTCTATGCGGAGATCGCCCGCGAGCACGCCCGCGAGAGAGTCGCGTGCGTCTTCGTCGACGAGGCGCACATGATGGAGCCGGCGCATGTGCGCCAGCTCGCGCGCGTCGTCGACGGGCTTTCGATCCCGGTGCTGTGCTACGGCCTTCGGACGAATTTTCGCGGCGAGCTTTTCGAATCCATCGCCGTGCTCATGGCGCTCGCCGACGAGATCAACGAGCTGAAGACCATCTGCGAATGCGGGGCCAAGGCCACGATGAACCTGCGCATCGACAGGGATGGCCGGGCGGTGCGCGAAGGCGCCTCGATCGAGATCGGCGGCAATGACCGCTATGTCCCGCTCTGCCGGCGCCACTTCTTCGAACGCTTCGGGGCCTGAGCGACGCCGGGCGTTCATCCGTAGGCCCCATAGAAATGCGAGAGGCCTACGCCGATTTCGCGGATGGCCCGGTGGATGCCGCGCAACGGGCGGATCGCATCGGCATGAATCTCCGGATAGCCGCGCATGCCGGCGTCGCACGCATCGCCGGGTTCGGCAAGATCGGCAAACTGCGCCGGATCGGCCGGCGCCGCCGGGAAGATGACCGCGAGCAGGTCCGCGACTTCGTCGAGCCGCAGTTCGAAGGCGAGCCCGAAGAGGCTGGCGCGCGTCATGTCGTGGCGGCCCGAGAAAGGCGGCAGGCCCGCGACGATCAGGAAGGCGCGCTGGATCAGAGCCTGTCGCACGGCGTGCAGCGCTTCAGCCCGCGCTCTCTCGACGGCGGCGTCGCCCGTTTGCAATTCGGCAAGCACGCGGTCGAAGCGGGCGAGGTCGGCGGCGGCATGGTCGGCGAGCCGCGCGAGCGCGCGCGCGGCCGGATGGTCCTTGAGGTGAAAGGCGAGAGCCTCGCAACGCTCGGCGAAGCCGGCGGGGCCGACCGCCGCGGCCATGGCGATCCAGAAGCCTGGATCATAGAGCGAGGCGTAGGAGCGCAGCGCCGCAATGCTTGTCCGCGCGCGCGCCGCGGCGGCGAGCCTTAAGGCCGTGCTCATCCGCGGCGAGCCGCGCATGAGAGCGAGAAACCGTTCCGCCTCGCCGCTCGAGGCCGATCCAAGGCCGCCAAAGACGTTCACCGGAAGCGCGAGCTGCTGAAGGATTGCATTGTGGGGAATGGCTCGGATCGAGCGCAGCCCCGCTGCCTGGTCGCCCTGCCGGCGCGCCCGCCGCGATCCCGACGTCGCCAGCAATTGCGGGCCGAAGGCGCTGACAGAGGCCTGGTAGTCGGGATTGGCGAGCAGCGCTTCCTGCCAGCCCTTCACGGCGCGATAGACGTCCCATGAATAGTTGATGTCGCGATAGTAGCGGTCCTCGCGGTCGGCGGCGGGCGCGTCGACGCTCCACGCGAAGAAGGCGCCGATGGCGGCGGCTGCGAGCGCGTCCGTCTCGAAATGCAGATAGCCGTCGCCGCCCTGAAAGCTCGCCTCTGCGCAAAGGCGAACGCCGTCATGGGCGAAACGCGCGCGCGCCCATGGCGTCATCGCCCAGTCGAAGCGCTCGATGAGCGCGCCCGGAAATCCCCCGCGGCCCATCGATTCGCCATGCGTGTTGAAGACGACGGCTTCGACGTCCGTCGCTTTGGCCGCAGCAAGCGCGCGCGAGACGAGAATATGCAGGCGCTCGATGCCGAGCCCCGCGGGAATCTGCCCCATGAACCGTCCGGAGTCGGAGAATCCGGCCTGCACGGCGATGCGCCCGCGGGCGCGAATATAGGATAGATATTCCGGTTCGGCGAGCAGGCGCTCCATGAAGCGGCCGCCGCGTTCGATCGCTTCCGGCGTCTCGAACAGCGGCGAGATGTCGAGACGGCGATCGACGCCGTAAAGGCGCGCGAGATAGATCGCGCCCATGACGGTCGCCGGCGCCTCGCACTCGGCGATGAGGAAGCGGATCGGCGTGTCATTGTCGATGTGCTTCAGGATCTGCGCACACAGCATGAATTGCCGGCGCGCAGTCATGCGCTCGTTGAAAATGGCGGCGAAATTCACAGGCCTGCCGGCCGCGTCCGCCGCCTTGCGGGCGGCGGCGTCGAGCGCGGAGCGGTCGGCGATTTCGGCGTCGGAGTCGATCTTGAGGTCCGCGCGCAGGGCGGAGCTCAACTGCGCGGCGTTCACGCGCAGATGGATGCGCGCGATTCCAAGGCCGCAATTCTTCATCTCCGCGCGCAGGACGGCGAGGCCGAGCGCGGCTTCATCATCGGCGCCGGCGATCAGGGCGTCGATCCCGGCAATGACGGATTGCAGGCTGATGAGCCGGCGGGGATCGTCGCCGGTGAGGCGGTTGGCGGCCGCGACGACGCGCGCCGGATCGGAAAGGTCCCCGGCGAACAGCGCCGCCTGCTCGCGCGCAAGCGCAGCGGCATCCGAAAGGCGCGTCGCGAGCGCGGCGGCCGCCGGCGCTGCGGCGGCGAGGCGCTGCGCATAGCCGGAAAGCTGCGCCGCCTTCTCTTCAAGGCGGAGACGGAAAGTGTCCGCCCAGTGAATATCGGTGCGCCCATCGAGGTCGTAGCCGACCCAGGTCGCCAGCGAGAGCGGAGCCGGCGCGACTTCACGCCAGCGTTCGGGGAATCGCTCCCGCAACCAGCGGAGAATTTCGCGCGTAAGCGCCCGCAGGGCGTCCTGCGCCCGGCCGATCGCAGCCGCAGCCTGACCATGTTCGACGGCGAGGGTCAGCGGCTCGTCTGGCCAATGCGGCGTGCCGACCAGTCCGGCCTCTGCGGCGCGGCGCGACGCTTCGTCCCCGGCGCAGGCCCGCGCGGCGAAGGCGGCTCTCAGTTTTCCCGACATGGCGAAGGTCGGATGCGCGGTGAACACGAGTCCGGCGCGCGCCCGTTCCAGCGCGCGCTTTACTTCGTCAAAACCAAGGCTCTCCAGCGGCCGCAGCGCGCGGGCGACAAGGGTCGCCGGATCGGCGGCGCCCTGCGCATGCGCGGCGCCGAACGCGTCGGCGCGGGCGAGCAGCGCATCGTCGCAGAGGGATTTCGCGAGCCTGAGCAGCGCCGCGCGGTCGGCCGGTTCAGCTCCCTCACGTTGCGCAAGCTCATGGGCGAGGCTGCGCACGGGGTTGGCGAGCGGGTCCTTCGCCGCCTCCTCCGCGGAAAGGCGGGCGAGCGCCCAGTCCTTCCATGCCGCTGCGCCGGCGGAAGCAGGAGGCGCGGCCGGCGTCATGTTCGGGGGCCGCTGCATGGCGTTCCTGTCCTCTGCTCACGGATCATCACGGCGCTCGCGCCCCTCGCCCCCGCGAGGGGGAGAGGGGGAAGGGGTGAGGGGGCTCTTGAGGCGCCTCTTGCACGCACGGCCCTCACCCCCTGCCCCTCTCCCGCTCCGAAGCGCGGGAGAGGGGAGGGAAGCAGGTTCGTACACCGAATTCGCGGCGGCGCGGCCGGCGTCATGTTCGAAGGCCGCTGCATGGCGTTCCTGTCCTCTGCTCACGGATCATCACGGCGCTCGCGCC
>CAYTVQ010000137.1:5186-7332 GCA_964441615.1 uncultured Caulobacterales bacterium
CCTCTCCCGCTCCGAAGCGCGGGAGAGGGGAGGGAAGCAGGTTCGTACACCGAATTCGCGGCGGCGATTGGACTGTTCCGAACCAAAAAAGCTGGCGGAGAGGGAGGGATTCGAACCCCCGGTGCCTTGCAGCACTCCGCATTTCGAGTGCGGCGCGATCGACCACTCTGCCACCTCTCCGGCGCGGCGCTGGTCGAAGACGCCGCAGGCTTCCTCTAGGGCCCGCCCGGTTAACGATCAATACCCTGCCGCCCGCGCCTGGGAGCGGTTCTGAGGGTTGCGGCGCCATTGCAGCAGAAGTCGCCTCCATTCTCACAGCTCCGCGCTCGCGGCCCAGTTGCCGAGCGTCATGTAGGTCCCGCCCGTGGTCAGAATCGAGGACGAGGTTGCGAAGGTGATGATGACGCCGACATTGGAAAGCCGGAACGGGCTGGTCGTCCCGCTCCCCGTGTTGATGACTCCCACCCATCCCGTTCCCGAGACATAGACCGCGAACTGTCCCGAGGCGGGCGAGCCATGGCTTGAGGGCCCCGCATAATAGGTCATGGTCGGCGTCGTCCGCATGGGAACCGGGAAGGTTACCGGAATGACGTCGGCCGCCGTCGCGCCGCTGGCGCAGGAAAAGCCAAGGAGGTTCGAGACGCCATCAGCCGGGGTCGTCGCGTCCGGGAAGGAGTGGCAGTAATAGCGCCGGCAGAGGGCAAGTTCGGCGGTCCGCTCGCGCGCCGCCCAGCCCGTCGCGGCCGCGCCGACTTCGAGCTTCACCCGGCCGAATGTCACATTCGAGCCCGAGGCCTTCCTGATCTTGAAGGAAAGATTGCCCGTATCCCCGGCGCCGAGCGTCAGCGTGACCGAGCGGCGGCCCGAACCGGCCATGATCGTCCCGGACCGGCTGCCGAAGGCGACGGTCAGGTCTGCGGAAGGGGCCTCGACCGAGACCGTGACGGCCAGCGAGGCGAAGGAGGAATAGCCGAAGAGCGAAGGCTCGACGACCTGCTCGAGCTCGCCGGAGGAGAGCGTCAGCGTCAGCCCCGAAAGCGAGGCGCTGGCCCCGCCTGTCGCGGCCTTCCAGCGGTCGAAGCCGAAGACCCCGGCTGAAAGCGAGCCCCCGCCGAAATTGCGCTGGTTGATGAGGAAGTCGCCATTGATGAGGAGATTGGCCCCGACGGCGCCGACCGTGGTGAAGGGGAAGGAGACGGCCCCGCTCGAGCGGTCGATGACCATCGCTTCCTTCCAGGTCGAGCCGTCCGCCGACACCTTCACATGGAAATCGTCGTCGCCCGCGAGCCCGAATTCGGCCCGGCCCGAAAAGCCGTCCTGGAAGAGGACGGTCGCCGTCTTGCTCGAGGCCGACTTGTTCACCTTCAGGCGATGGTCGCCCGTTCCCGGCGTCACGTCGTCATGGGAGAAGAGCGCGGCGTCGGCCTTCACCTGAAGGCGGGTTGTCGTGTCCGCCGTGGTGTTGACGCCGAACGTCGCCGCCGTCGCCGCCGCTCCGATGGTCTCCCAGACGCCCGAGGCGCGGCGCACATAGAGCGCGGCGTCGTCCTCGACATAGGCCCGCCAGCCCGTCCGGGGCGTGAACTGCATCCAGGCCCCGTCCTGAAAGGCGGCGATCGCCCCTTCATCCATCGGCCCCCATTGGGCGCCGGTCTTCCCCGAAGGGAGGATATAGGCGTCGCCATCGGCCGGGCTCGCCGGCTGCGCCGTCGTCGTCCGGGACTTCACCGCCATCTGGACGAGCTGGTCCAGCCTGCGGAGGCCCTCATTGACCGTGACGTGCTTCTGGGATTGCTGGGGGCTTAAATAGGCAAGGCCAAGATGCGGCGAACTCGACATGGGAAACTCCAGAACTCGATACTGGAGGTCATGATAAGAGCGGCCGGAGGGTGTGGGATAACTTCGATATGTTTCCCCTGCAGGTTGCCGGCTTGCTGGGCTCCCATGGTTAATTCTGTCGCAAATGAGGGCTAGTTGCGAATGTTTCTAAGTCGCATTCGCGGTTTTTCGGGCGCTTTTCCGTCGTCGCAGCAGTCTCGGGAATATAGTTTGTAGGCAGATTATCATGCCTACACGCGTTTCGAAGGCTGCGCGTCGAGGCGGCGGTTCAGGGCCGCGAGCTCGGCCTCGATGCGCTTGAGGGCGC
>CAYTVQ010000138.1:0-7309 GCA_964441615.1 uncultured Caulobacterales bacterium
GACGCGCTGCCGCTATTTGGATCTAACGCCGACCTTCAGCATGAAGAGGAAGCGTCGCTCCCGCGCATGCCGCTCGGCGAGGAGGTCGCCTATGATTACAAAACGCTGCGGCTTTCCCTGAAGGCCCATCCGGTCGCCTTTCTGCGAGAGTCGCTGGCCGGCGCCGGCTATTTGCGCAACGAGGAAATCCTCTCGGTTCGGAATGGCGCGGCGGTGAAGCTTTCGGGCCTCGTCCTCATCCGCCAGAGGCCGGGAAGCGCCAAGGGCGTCATCTTCGCAACGCTGGAGGACGAAACCGGAGTCGCCAACATCATCATCTGGCCGAAGGTTTTCGAGCAATATCGGCGTATCGTGCTCTCTGCCCGTTTTCTCGGCGTCGCCGGCAAGCTGCAGCGCGAAGGCGAGGTCATCCATATCGTCGCCGACCGCCTCGTCGATCTGACGCCGGCGCTCGGGCGGCTCAGCGATTATCACGCAGAAATGGACGAGGCCCGGGCCAGAGCCGATGAGGTGAAGCGGTCTCCCGCCGACGCGCGCGGCATATCGCAAGCCCGCCGCGCGGCGCTGAACGCGCGCATGGACGCCATCCTGCCGAAGGGGAGGAACTTTCACTGACCCGCATGAATCAGGTGGCGGCGCACCCGTTGATTATCGTATCGTTCGCCATGCCGTTTCACTACGCGCTTTTCGACACCGCCTTCGGCCGCGCCGGCATCGCCTGGGGAGCGGCCGGCGTCCGCGCCGTCAGCTTTCCGTCTACGGAGGACGAAACCCGCCGCCATATCCTGCGCCGCGCAAAAGGCGCTGACGAAGCCTCGCCTCCCGGCGAAATCAAAAGCCTCATCGCGGACATGACTGCGCTCTTCCGGGGTGAAAGGCGCGACCTCTCGCCGGCGCAGCTCGACCTTGAGGGAATCGGAGACTTTGAACGCGGCGTCTATGCGCAAACCCGCGCCGTGCCGCCGGGCGAGGCGACCACCTATGGCGCGATCGCAAAGGCCCTCGGCGACCCAGCCTTGGCGCAGCGCGTCGGCCAGGCGCTTGGCCGCAATCCCTTCCCCGTCATCGTGCCCTGCCACCGCGTCATCGGCGCCGACGGCCGCATGACCGGTTTCTCCGCCCCCGGCGGCGCCGCCGCAAAGCTCCGTCTCCTGAAGCTCGAGGGCGGGGTCGCCGAGGACCTGTTCGATGCCGGAATGCGCGCCGCGGCTACTGGCCAGGGCTAGGCTCTGCGGTTCAGGTTTGGCCGGGCGAACGGAGGCTCCCCTCCCCGCGGGTCCGGCCCGGCTCCGAATCGGATAGGGTGCCGTCATGCTCGCTGAATTCGCCGCCAGCTTTCTCGCCGCTTTCGTTACCCTCTTCATCGTGATCGATCCGATCATGGTGACGCCCATCTTCGCTGGCCTCACGCGCGCCGAAACCGGGCGGTCGCGCCTCGGCATCGCCCTGCGCGCAGCGCTAATTTCCGCCGGAATCCTCACCCTCTTCGGGCTCGCCGGGAATGTGATGCTTCACCATCTCGGCATCAGCATGGACGCCTTCCGCACCGCGGGCGGCATACTTCTCTTTCTCATGGGCTTTCGCATGTTCTTCGAGCCCGACGCAGAGGTCGAAGCCAAAACGCCGGGGCCCAAGGCCTCGGCGCGCGAGAGCATCGCCTTCTTTCCGCTGGCGATCCCGATGCTCGCTGGCCCTGGCGCCATCGCCACCATCATGCTGCTCGTCGGCGAGAAGCCTTTCGAGTCGGCCGGCAAGACCGCAGCAGCGCTTCTTTCAGCCTATATCGTGCTCGCCATCGGCGTGCTGATCATGGCCTTTGCAAGCAAGATCGGCGACGCGCTCGGCCGAACCGGCATGAACGTCATCACGCGTCTCCTCGGCATGCTCCTGATGGCCCTGGCGACGCAATACATCTTCGACGGAATCCGCAGGGGCATCCTCGAGCTCGTATGAGCCATTCCGCTCACCGGCGCGCCCGGAAGAACTCCTTCAGAAGATCGGCGGCTTCAGAAGCCAGAGGCCCCTCGACGATTTCCGGCCGCGAATGGCAGGTCGGCTGCTCGAAAAACCGGGGGCCGCACCATACTGCGCCGCCCTTCGGGTCCTTCGCTGCGATGACGAGACGGTCGACGCGCGCATGGCTGATGGCGCCGGCGCACATGGCGCAGGGCTCCAGCGTCGCATAAAGCGTCGTTCCGGGCAGGCGGTAATTGCCGAGCCTTGCCGCGGCCTCTCTCAGCACGCGCATTTCCGCATGGGCTGTCGGATCGCAGGTTGAGATGGGTGCATTGCCGGCCGCCGCCAGAACCGCGCCCGCAGCATCAGTCAGCACGGCGCCGATCGGGGCCTCGCCTCGCATCGCCGCCGCGCGCGCCTCATAAAGTGCGCGCGCCATCATGGCCATGTCCTGATCTTTGACTGGCATGGCCGCAAATCTACAGAGGCGTGCGCAAAAAGGCATGCGGCTTTGCGCGCACGCCGTCGCGCCGCAATCGCTATGCCGCAGCGGCGGCCCAGGCGGCGTCCCGTTTCTCGGCGAGGCAGAAAGCCGTGACGCCGGCGACGCGGTTTACAGGGAAGAGCGCCGTCCGCTCGATCTCGTGAACGGCGATGAGCGCGCCATTGAGCCAGCGCGGCGCCGCCTTGAGAGCGCTCTCGGTCGCGGGCTTGTCTCCTTTTAGCGCGCGATCGGCGAGGCGCAGCGCCGCAACCGCCGGAAGAATCATCCCGAAGAAGTAGCGCGACTCGATCACGTCGAGGCCGGCGCGGGCGGCGACGCTGTTCAGCTGCCCCAGCGTGTAGCGGCGGCGGTGCTCCAGAAATTCGTCATGACCCGACCATAGGAAACTGAAGGCCGGAACCGATATGACGAACCGGGCGCCGGAGCGCGCCCGCCGGGCATAGTCGGCGATGAGCCCGACATCATCGTCAACATGCT
Source organism: uncultured Caulobacterales bacterium (assembly GCA_964441615.1). Classification (GTDB taxonomy): domain Bacteria; phylum Pseudomonadota; class Alphaproteobacteria; order Caulobacterales; family Parvularculaceae; genus Amphiplicatus. The sequence continues at coordinate 2,939 of CAYTVQ010000138.1, forward strand.
CGATCACATCGATCATGAGGACGAGATCGGCATCGACCTCATCGACCGACTTTCTGAAAGCGATGCGGTCCGACCGGCGCTGGCCGACCCAATCATCCGCATAGTTCGGATCGACGCAGGTGGCGTGCCGAATCGCGCCGTCTGCGAGCAGCAGACGGGAGAACACGCCGGAGCCCGCGCCGACATCGAGGGCTCGGTCGAACTGCCGCCTGCCGATGAGGCTGCGGATCGCGCGATGCTTGGCGACATAATACCAGTGCCGCATTGGATCGCCGTCGATCGCATTCTGTTCCTTGAGGTCCATGGGCCGTTCCAATTTTTGACCACGTCGCTTATGTGCAGTGAGCGTTAAGGATCGTTAAATCATGAGCGAGCTCCCCGCCGGCGAACGGATCGCGAAATATCTCGCCCGAGCCGGCGTCGCCTCGAGGCGCGAAGCGGAGCGGCTGATCGAGGCCGGCGTCGTCACCGTAGACGGCGCGGTCCTGACCACGCCCGCCTTCAAGGTTCAGCCGGGCATGGACGTGCGCGTCGATGGGACCCGCGTGAAAGAGAAGGCGCCGCCGCGCCTGTGGCGTTTTCACAAACCCGCGGGTCTCGTCACGACGCACAAGGATCCGCAGGGTCGCCCGACCGTCTTCGAAGCGGTGGCGGACCGCCTCCCGCGGGTCGTCTCGGTCGGACGGCTCGATCTGACGACGGAAGGGCTCCTGCTCCTCACCAATGACGGCGCGCTGGCGCGCCATCTCGAACTCCCATCGACAGGCTGGGTGCGCCGTTATCGCGTGCGCGCATGGGGACACACGGACCAGAAGACGCTCGAAGCGCTGGAGAAGGGCGTCGAGATCGAGGGTGTGAGGTACAAGCCGATCCGCGCCGAACTCGACAAGACACAGGGCGACAATGTCTGGCTCACCATCGCCATCACCGAAGGCAAGAACCGCGAAGTGCGCAAGGTGATGGAGTATTTGGGGCTCAAGGTGAACCGCCTCATCCGAACCGGATACGGACCCTTTCTCCTTGGCGCCCTCGAAACCGGCGCCCTCGCGGAAATCCCGACCAAGCAGCTGCGCGAGCAGCTTGGCCGCAAAATCTGCGATGAGATTGGACTCTGACCGACGCCATCGGGCGCGTCAGAGGCGAACGGCGCAGCGGTCAGGGGCGCAAACGGAACTCCCCCGGCCGCCTCCATCCACCATCTTGCCTATTTGATCTCGTAGACGATCGTCACGTTGGCGCTGATCGTTGATTCGCCGGCTGCGATCGGCGTCGCCTTGGCTTCGGCGACCATGGCGTCCATGCGATACATCGGGACCGGCTGCGGCGCTGAGGCATAGCCGTCCGTGATCTGAAGAACAGAGCCAAGACCGATGCCGGCAGCCTTCGCCAGAAGCTCCGCCTTGCGGCGGGCGTCATCGACCGCGGCCGTGCGCGCCTTGTCGAGTAGGGGCTTTGGATCTGAAAAGGTGAAGGAAATGCCGCCGAGATTGTTCGCGCCCTCTGCGACCGCGTCGTCGATGACCGAACCGGCGGCTGAAAGGTCGCGCAGCTTGACGGTCAAGGTGTTGGTCGCCTGGTAGCCGACGATGCGCGGCGACGAGCCATTGCTGTCATACTTGTAGACCGGATTGATCGAGAGGTTCTGGGTCTGCATGTCCTTCTCGGCGACGCCGCGCGCCTTGAGCTTCGCGATCGTCGCATTCATCCTGGCGCCGTTGTCTTTCAGCGCCTGCGCCGCCGTCGGCGCCTGCGCATCAACGCCGACCGACAGCACGGCCATGTCAGGGGCCGCCGTCGCTTCGCCAAGTCCGTTGACCACGAGCGTGCGCGAGGCGATGCCAGCCCCAGTATCCGCCTGCGCGACGGGTGAAGCGCTGCAAGCCGCAATGACGGCGGCGGCGGCCGGGGCGATGATCTTCTTCATGGAATTCCTTCTCTCTCATATTTCTTTTTAGCGGCGGGCGCCGCGCCGGGTCGAATTGGGCGCCGGTCGCGGCGCCCCTATGGCCGAATTGCAGAGGGATTGCGGCGCCGGCCCCCTCGCCGCAATGTGATCCTTCTATCGCCAGCCGCGATCTGCTACAGCCCCGCCGACGGCCGCAGCCGGCCGGGCCTGTAGCTCAATGGTCAGAGCTGGCGGCTCATAACCGCTAGGTTGGGGGTTCGAGTCCCTCCGGGCCCACCATTCACGAGCGGGTGACTTCTCCATTATCTGCCGCCCTTCGAGACGCACCCGCGACGCGCCAGGCAGATCGTGTTCGCCGCCGGCCTTACCCCGCCTGAGAAATATCATATCCGGGCTGTTCCAGAACACCGGGGGCGCCGGCCCAGCTCACAAGCATAATGGCGCCGCTCATACCGGAGGTCACCGCAGCCTCTCCCGGATACATCGGCCGGTCGCGCGAAGCCGCCGCCGATCAAAAAGCCCAGAAGCTTACGTCGGGCGACGCGTGCTCTTGGCGCTTCCTGCGGAGCGCGGATATCCCGCGGTAAGCGACGCTGCCCGAACGCCCGATGCGACGGGAACGGGCCGGCGCGCGCGACGCGCGCGCCGGCCCCGCTCAAGGAATCCAGGACCAGACCTCGATGCGCAGGAAGCGCACATAGATGCGCGTGAAGGCTTCGAGCACCGACATGGTCGAGCCGTCTATCTTGGCGTAGCCGGTCATCTGGGGCTTGAGAATTCCTAGCGAATTGTCGATGTTGGTCTTGACACGGATGAACTGTCCGCGCTCGGTCGCCTCGGCGGCCGGCGCGATCGAGACCACGGTTCCCTTGAGTTCGGTCGCGCTATAGCCCCAGGGCTTGAGGCGCACCGAGTCTCCGATCTCCACTTCGGCGATGCTGGTCTGGGGCACAAGGATCTGCGCCTGCGCGACCGAGGAATCCTCAACAATCGCCAGAAGGCCGCCTTGCATCAGATATGATCCGACCTTGAGTTCGATATTGTCCGTGACGATGCGGCCGGAGATTGGCGCGACAATTCTCGCGGCTTCGACCGCCTGCCTAGAGAACGCAACCTGGGCCTTGAGCCGCTCGACCTCAGCCCGAGCGGCGTCAAGAATGTCGATCGGCGTGCTGGCCTGAACCTGCCTTAAGGTCGCCTGCGCGGTTTCGAGGTCGGCCTTGTTCTTCAGATACTCGCCCCTGTAGATGGCCGCCTGTTTCGCCGGAACGACGCCCTGCTCTCCGAGCGTGCGCATGCGCTCATATTCCTGCCTGCTCACATCGGCGCGGACGCGCGCCGCCTCGACGCGCGCCTTCGCGGTAGCAATCGCCTCGACGGTTGATCCGGCTTCGAGCGCGCGTAATTCGGCTTCGGCCTTGAGGAGGGCGGCGCCGGCGCTCTCAAGGTCGCGCTGCTCCTCCCAGACGCCGAGCTCAGCGATGAGCTCGCCCGCTTCAACGTGATCGCCTTCGTTGAAGTGGATCTTCTCGACCACGCCGTCGATTCGTGCGCGGACTTCGACGCGAACCGTCGGCAGAATGATGAAATCGCCGCCCGCTTCAAAGCGATAAGGGATCAGGGCAAGAGCGCCGATGATGAGCGCGATGAACGCCGCGACGCTCCACGCTCTCGGGATGCCTCCGGAAGCAGCCTGGCGTGCGGCGCCGGAAATGATGGTCCCGCCCGCGGGCGCCAGCGCGACGCGCTGCCGCTGGCCTTGAATTGCGACGACCTTGGCGGCCCCGGGCGCGATCGGCCGCCGTCGCATGCGCTCGAACACCCTCCAGGTGTAACGCACCCACATGAATCCGACAGCGATGATCACGAGCAGGAAAGCGACCCCGACGCCTCCGAGCCGCCTCTCAAGAAAAGCGCCGCCCATGATGACGGCGACCGAAAGCCCGGCGCCGACGACAAGCAGCGCCGCGCCGCCGAACAGCGTCAGCAGGCGGCGGTCAGCGACGGAAAGCGCGTCGGGAAGCCGCTGCCCCTTCAGCCGCATTTCGATCACGCGGGCCGAGCGGTCGAGAATATCTGGGCGATCGACGAGCGTTGAAAACCACAGATACCCGTCGGTTGGCAGCAGCGGAATTGCGGTCACTATGAGCGACCAGAAGCCGACCTGACCGACAAAAAACGCGGCGTCGCCGATCGTGTCCGAGGTCTGACGGAATATGATCCACACGAAGGCGCCAGCTATGAACAGCGACAGGCGCGCAAGAAGCGGCGCGGCCAGCACCCAGAGCCGCTCGCGCTTGGTCAGGAGCCCGACGCCGCCGCGATCGACATGGAACTGGGGGACGACTCCGAGCGCCAGACGGATTCCGAACTCCTTGACCTCGGCGCCGAAGCGACGGGCGACGGCGCCCTGCGCAAGCTTGGCGATGAAGCTGACGAACATGATTGCGGCGAGGAGTTTCACC
>CAYTVQ010000139.1:0-7268 GCA_964441615.1 uncultured Caulobacterales bacterium
GACGGCCCTGATCGACACCGGCTCGAAGATGGACGAAGTCATCTTCGAGGAATTCAAGGGCACAGGCAACTCGGAGATCGTCCTTGACCGGAAGGTCGCCGACAAGCGCGTCTTCCCGGCCATCGACATTTTGAAGTCCGGCACCCGCAAGGACGATCTGATCACGCCGAAGGACCAGCTGACAAAGGTCTACGTCCTGCGCCGCATCCTCTCGCCCATGGGCACTTCCGACGCGATCGAGTTCCTTCTGGACAAGCTGCGCCAGACCAAGCGCAACCAGGACTTCTTCGATTCGATGAACACCTGAGGGCGGCTTCTGTCGTCAAAAGGCCTGCGTCGACGGCATGCTTCTGACCGCATGATCGGCTTGGGTCAGATCGCCAGAACCGCCGCGCAGATCGGCGCCGCGCCGCGCCTTTGCCCCGGCTCGCAATTCGCAGAACGTGGTCTGGAAGTCTGGCGCGACAGTCCTTACGCCGCCGCCTTCTTCCAGGCGGGGCGCTCCGTCAGGCGCCCGTAATAGGCCATGGTCCGCGGGCCCATGATGTCCTTCGATTCGCCCGAAAGGCGGATGAGGTGCAGGATGTAGCCGAGCGAGATGTCGGCGAGCGAGAAATCCTCGCCGAGAATGTAGGGCCTCTCGCCGAGGCTTTTCTCCAGGAAGCCGCAGGCGTTCTTGCACTCGCCGATCGCCCAGAGCTTCATCGCCTCGATGCGCTGGTTTTCGGGCAGGATCCGGGTCTGGCCGATGAGCATGCCGGCATAGGGGCCCATGCCGGCCTCGCCATAATGCATCCACTGCAGGAATTCGCCATAGTCGGCGTCGGTCGGGCGGCGGGCCAGTCGTCCGCCTGCGTATTTTTCGGACAGGTAGTGAATGACGGCGACGGATTCGACGAGCGGCTTGTCGCCGTCATACATGACCGGGACCTTGCCCGATGGGCTGATGGCGCGCCATTCGGGCGTCTTGAAGTATTCCCGGTCGAGCTTGACCGGTTTGGCCTCGTAGGGGAGCCCCAGCTCTTCCAGCGCCCAGACGATGCGGATCGAGCGCGTCGGCGCGCAATGATAGACTTTGAGATTCATCGAAAAACTCCTCGCCCTGCGGCCGCCCTTCATTCTCCCGCCGCGCGGGGAATTCAAGACCCGGCGGCGCCTCCGATCGCTGCGCAATTGATTTGCCGCGCCGGGGCCATTCGCAGGATGATTGCCGACCTGACCGCGAGGCCTCATGATCATCGACGTCTGGACGCAACTCCCGAGCGCGCGCTTCTTTCAGGAGCGCTGGCTCGCAAGCCTCATGCGCTGGACCGGGCGGCAGGGCGAAAGCGCCGACCTGCCGGTCGAGACGCTGATCGCGGCCATGGACGAGGCGGGCGTCGCGGTCTCGCTCCTCTCGGGATGGTCCTCGCCCAGGGGCGACCTCATTTCCAATGACGAGGTCGAGCGCGCGATCGACGCGGCGCCGACAAGGCTGAAGGGTCTCATCGGCGCCGATCTGTCAGAGCCGATGGCGGCGGTGCGCGACATCAGGCGCCGGGCGAAAAGCGGAAAATTCGTCGGGGTGCGCGTCGTGCCCTGGCTCTGGGATCTGCCGCCGAATGATCGGCGCTACTACCCGATCTACGCCGCCGCAATCGACGCAGGCCTCCCTTTCTGCACGCAGATCGGGCATACCGGGCCGCTCAAACGCTCCGAGACCGGACGATTGATCCCCTATCTTGAAGACGTGATGATCGATTTTCCCGACCTCGTCGTGGTCGGCGGCCATGTCGGTTTTCCGTGGGTTGACGAAGTCGCGACGATGGTCCGCAAATTTCCGAATTTCCACGTGGACACCAGCGCCTACGCCCTGCATCGCCTGCCGGACGATTTCGTGAGACTGATGAAAGGCGAAGGCCGCGCGCGGATCATGTTCGGCAGCAATTTCCCAATGCTGACGCCGAAGCGCTGTCTCGAGCGGCTCGACGCCCTCGGGCTCGACGAAACGGGGCGCGCGGCTTTTCTCGGCGGGAACGCCCGCAAGGTCTTCAGAGTGTGAACCGGAGTTCGTGCATGCGTCTGCTCACTACACTGATCGTTCTTGGCGGCGCCGCCGCCGCTGCTGCGGCCGAGCCCGGCATCGGCCCCGGCGCGCGCCCCGTCGGGGCCGACTGGTCGCGGAGCCCCGTCTACGCAGCGAACGGCATGGCGGCGACCGCGCAGCCGCTCGCCAGCCAGGTCGCGATCGACATTCTGAAGAAGGGCGGGACGGCGGTCGACGCCGCCATCGCCGCCAATGCGGCGCTCGGACTCATGGAGCCCACGGGCTGCGGGATCGGCGGCGATCTTTTCGCCATCGTCTTCGATCCGAAGACGAAGAAGCTTTACGGGATCAACGGCTCGGGCCGCGCGCCCATGGGCCGGACGCTCGAAGAGACGAAAGCGAAATCGGCGGCGATCATGGGCGAAGGCAGAGGCATTCCGCCGCTCGGACACCTGCCCGTCACCGTGCCCGGAACCGTCGACGCCTGGGAGCAATTGCACCTTCGTTTCGGCAAACTGCCGATGAAGACAGTCCTCGCGCCGGCGATTTCCTATGCGAAGAACGGATTCCCGGTCTCGCCGGTCATCGCCATGTATTTCGAACGCAATCTCGCAGGATTCGAACGACGCCTGCCGATGATCGGGGAATTCGACAATGCGCGGCGGACTTATTTTTCAAACGGCGCGCCGAAAGCGGGGTCGATCTTCAGGAATCCCGATCTGGCGAAGACCTATGAGCTGATCGCCAGGGGCGGCGCCGACGCCTTCTATCGCGGACCCGTCGCGAAGACGATCGACGCCTATATGCGGCGCATCGGCGGCGACCTGCGCTACGAGGATTTCGCCGCTCACAGGAGCGAATGGGCCGAACCCCAATGCGTCGATTATCGCGGCGTGTCGGTGTGCGAGCTTCCGCCGAACGGGCAGGGCTTTGCGGCGCTGCAGATGCTGAACATCCTCAAGAATGTCGATCTGAAGCAGTGGCCGCGGGGATCGGCGGAGGCGATCCATTACATGACCGAGGCCAAGCGCCTCGCCTTCGAGGATGTCGCGCGGTTCTACGCAGACCCCGCCTTCTCCCCCGCGCCGCTCGAATGGCTGCTCTCCGACTCCTATGGCCGCGAGCGTTTCGCCCTGATTGATCCGAGGAAGGCGATGGCGACGCCGTCTCCGGGAACGCCGCCCGCGGGCGCGCTCGATAAAGCGTCGGACACGACCTATTTCACGGTCGCCGACAAGGACGGCATGATGATCTCGATCATCCAGTCGAATTATCGCGGCATGGGCTCTGGCCTCGTCCCCGACGGGCTCGGCTTCATGCTCCATGACCGCGGCGAGCTTTTCAGTCTCGACCCCGATCATCCGAATGCGTATCAACCGGGCAAACGCCCCTTCCAGACCATCATTCCGGCCTTCGCGATGAAGAATGGAGAACCCTGGCTGGCTTTTGGCGTCATGGGCGGGGGGATGCAGCCGCAAGGCCATGTGCAGATCATCGTCAACCTCGTCGATTACGGGATGAATCTGCAGGAGGCGGGCGACGCCGCGCGCTTTCATCACGAGGGCGGCCGCCAGCCGACCGGGATTGACGGCGATCCAAAGGGTGTTCTCCAGCTCGAGCCCGGGGTGCCGGCGGATGCCGTCGCGAAGCTGAAGACGATGGGGCACAGGGTCGAGATCGTCGATGACGGCATTGTCTTTGGCGGCTATCAGGCGATTGCGCGCGAGCCGGGAACGGGCGTCTATGCCGGCGCGACGGAGATGCGCAAGGACGGAACCGTTGCGGGTTATTGAAGCGCAGCGAACGAGCGGGGCGAAGCCATGAATCGGCGGGAAGTTCTCACAGCGGCGCTGGCGGCGCTGCCGGCGTGTTCGGGGTCGGGAGGCGGCAGGCCGGCGAAGACCCGCGAGCCCTTCGACATGGATGCGACGGCGCTCGCGGCGACCATCCGCGAGAAGCGCCTGTCGCCCGTCGAGGCGGCCGAAATCTTCGCGCGGCGCATCGAGGCGATCGAGCCGAAGCTGAAAGCGTTCACGCATGTCGACATGGACGGCGCGCTGGAGCGCGCCCGCGCCGTCGACCCCTCGCTTCCTTTCGCGGGCGTCCCCTTTGCGATCAAGGATCTCTACGACTATCCGGGCATGCCCTGGCGCTACGGCTCGGCGCTCTTTGCGCGCAATGTCGGCTCGGACAAGTCTCCGTATACGAAGAAACTCGAAGGCGCGGGGCTCGTCGTCCTCGGCAAGACGACGACGCCCGAATTCGGCCTGCTCCCGACCACCGAGCCGACCGCCTATGAGAAGACCGTCAACCCCTGGAATGAAGCCTATTCCTGCGGCGGGTCGTCGGGCGGCGCCGCCGCGGCCGTCGCGGCGCGCCTCCTTCCCCTCGCCTATGCGTCGGACGGCGGCGGCTCGATCCGCATTCCGGCGTCGGCCTGCGGCGTTTTCGGCCTCAAATGCACGCGCGGGCGCTTTGTCGGGCAGGGGGAACCCAAGCTCGCCATTCCGCTGTCGATCCATCACCCGCATGCGCGCAGCGTGCGCGACAGCGCCGCGCTGCTCGCGCTCACCGAAACGCCGGTTGAAGGCGTGGCGCCGGTCGGCCTGATCGCTCCGGGAAAAATCGCGCCAAAACGCATTGCGATTTCTGTCAGCAATGCGCTCGGGCGTCGCGCCGACGCCGAGGTTGCGGCGGCGGTCGAGCGCTGCGGGAAGCGCCTTGAGGAGATGGGCCATCGCATCGAAGTCGTCGAGATGACGCCGCTGCAGGCTGAAGGCTTCCCCGAGGCGTTCACCGCGCTCTGGGCCAGCGGCGCTTTCGGCGTCTATCAGATCGCGACCGAGCTCGCGGGCGCAAAACCGGAGGAAAGCGGCCTTCTCGAGCCCTTCACCATGGGCCTTGCCGAGATCTTCCGCACGACGTCGGAGGAGACGTTCGCCGCCGGCATTGCGCGCATCCGCGCCGTCGAGGCTGAGCTCGACCGCTGGTTCGAGACCTATGACGCCTGGCTGACGCCGGTCGTTGGGACCGTGACGCCGAAGCTCGGCTTCCTCAAGGGAGATGTTCCGTTTACGGAGCTTATGGCCCGCCTTTCGGATTATGTGGGATACACGCCGCTGCACAACGCCTGCGGCACGCCGGCCTGCTCGGTTCCCTTCGGGAGAAGCGCCGAGGGGCTGCCGATCGGCGTTCAGATCGCCGCCGGCAAGGGCAAGGAAGGCCTTCTGCTCAAACTGGCCTACGCCCTGGAGGAGTCCGATCCGTGGGCGAATGATCTGCCGCCGCTCGCGGCCCTGTAGATGAGCGCGAGCCACCGCATCTTCGCCCGCGACAGCGCAAAGCCAGCCCCTTTTCGCGGACCCTTCTCGGAGGCCTGGCGCCTCTTATGCGCGGCTTACCTCAAGCTCTCCGGCTGGAAGGTCGAGGGCGACTGGCCGCGCGACATTCAAAAGATGACCCTGGTCGCCGCTCCGCACACGTCGAACTGGGACGGCGTCAACATGCTCGCGGCCGCCGGCTATTACCGCGTGCCGCTGAAGTGGATGGGCAAGAAGGAGCTGACGACCGGCCCCTTTGGCGGCCTTGTAAGATGGCTGGGCTGCATTCCCGTCGATCGCGAGAAGGGCGGCGATCTCGTGAAGACCATGGCGGACGCTTTCGCAAAGGCGAAAACCATGACGCTCGCGGTCGCGCCGGAGGGAACGCGCGCCGCGACGCGCGGCTGGAAGTCCGGATTCTACTACATCGCGCTCGCCGCCGGCGCGCCGATCGTCATGAGCGTCCTCGATTACGGGACGAAGACGATCGCCCTTTCCGGGGTGCTCACGCCTAGCGGCGACTACGAGGCGGACCTCAGGCTCATCCAGTCGCACTATGCGGGCGCGAAGGGCTTGCGCGCCGGGAATTTCAGCCCTGGCTCCTGGCCAGATCGTCGGCCTTGATTCTAAATCAAGGCGCTCGATCAAGTTTTGACGATTTCGCCCAAGACCGCGTACGCTGTCGGCACGCCGCTCCAGACTAGCCCGGCCGGAGGGATCCCTCCTGGTAACACGAGATTGTCCTTTCAATCATGCCCGATACTGAAAACGCGTCTGAGACAAACGCCGGACCCGCCCTCCGAGCCTGCTCTCGCAATGCGGCGTCGTTGAGCAGCTGAACAAGCGACGCGCCGAGCTCTGCGGGCGTGTTCCCTTCCGCCACCATCCCGGTTTTTCCGTGCAAGATGGCTTCCGGCGCGCCCCCGGCTGCGGTTGTCACGCTCGGCAGGCCCGCCCATTGCGCCTCCAGCAACACGTTCGGCAAGCCTTCGTGCTCCGAAGCCAGGAACAACGCGTCGGCGGCCGCCAGAAGCTCGCCTATGGCCGCACGTTCGCCCAGAAAGCGGACTCTGTCTTCGAGGCCCAATGCGTGGGCGCGGCCGCGCGCGTCGGGCATCAAGGGGCCGTCCCCTGCGATTGCAAAATGGAGGTCGGGCCGCAAGCGCAGGGCCTCCGCCGCCGCCTCCACCCACAGGATCGGACGCTTCTCCGGGGCGAGGCGGAAGACTCCGGCGACCAGCAGCGCCTCCTGCGGCACGCCGTGCGCGCCCCGGAAGCGCGCACGCGCATCCGCGGGCGGCTTCGGCCAATGCGCGAAGTCGACGCCGTTATGGATGACCCGGATGCGCGCGCTGTCGAGACCGAGCCATTCGGCGTAGCTCCGCGCCCCGGCATGGCTGTTGTTGGAGAACACAATGTCGGGACGTCTCGCGAGCGCCTGATAGGCCGCGCGCATATGCGGCCGGTGAAACACGAAATTCGTCGGATTGACGTTTCGGCCGGAGAGGATGATGCGCGGCGCGCCGGCGATCAGCGCCGCAAAGGCGTGACGGGTCGCGGTGTCGTCCTGCCAGAGATGGACGATGGCGGGCCTGAGGCGCCGCAGCATCTCGGCCATGTTGAGCGTTTCCAGCAGAAAATCCGCGGGCGCCTGCGAGAGCGCCTCGGCGACGGCGCGCGTGACGCCTGCATAAAGGGCCGGTCCCGGTTGGCGCAGGCTCTCAAGCGGCAGAACGGGGACGCCCGCGGCCTCGACCGCGGCGCGATGAAAATCCAGACCCGGCGCGCGGCCGAGATACTCGCCGATGAAATGCGGGTCCCAACCGGCGTCTTTGAGGCCCTTTAGCGTATAGACGATCTGGCGCTCGGCGCCGCCCGCGGCGAGGCCGTTATTGACCAGAACTACGCGTTTCACGACCGGT
>CAYTVQ010000140.1:0-7227 GCA_964441615.1 uncultured Caulobacterales bacterium
CTGGACGGGCTCATCGCGGCAGGGCGGGTGAGAAAAATCGCCAGCCTCAACGCCTTCCTGGCGACCTCGCTCGCCGGCGGCGCGGTCATGATCTGCCGCCGCTGCGGCCGGGCGATCGAGCGCCCCGTTCCGAAAGGCCTTGCGCGGGAGCTCTTCGGCGACGCGGGCATGGTGATCGAGAGCACGCTGATCGAGGCGCAGGGCTGGTGCGGATGCGCTCCAGCGCCGAACCGCAACGCCTCGCCGCAAAACGGGTGTCCTCCGCCTGCGCCGGCCCGATAGGGTCCGGCCGTCAGGCGGGAGGTTCTCATGTCGGGTCGAGCCCTAGCGGCTGTCTTCATCGGCGCAATCGCGATTCTGGCCGCCGTATCGATCTTCCGGAGCGGCGTCGATTTCGGCCGCTGGCTTCACGGAAAGGCCAACGCCGAAAAGGCGGACGCCCATCCGTCCGACGAGGCGGCGGGCCAGTAGAGTTCGCGAGCGATCTCAAGGGGCTCATCATTGTCGCGCGCCGCAACCGCCGGGAGCTACCGGACGCTACGCTGGCTGACGATACCGGTCATCGCCGCGCATAACCTCGAAGAGTGGCTGACCCTCCGGTCCGTTCAAGCGCCGCCGCTTGCGGAGCGGCTGGGTCTGCATTTCGCGACGCCGTCCTGGCCCGTGATGCAACTCGGGCTCATTCTCGTCACGCTTGCGCCCGCCGGCATCGTCGCCTGGGCGGCGCTCGGCGAACAGCGCTGGTGGAAGGACGCCGCGGTCTGCGGGCTTGGCGGCGTTTTTTTGGCCAACGTCTTTGTGCCGCACATCCCCGCAGCCATCCTGGCCGGCGGCTACTCCCCAGGCGTTCTCACCGCCGCGCTGGTCAACTTGCCCTTCTTCCCTATTCTCTTCCGACAGGGAGTGCTTGAGGGGCGGCTGACGGCAAGGCAGGCGTTCTCGGCCGCTCTGATCGGGGCGCTTTCGCTGCCGCTCTGCATCGCGGGCGCGCTCGCATTGTCCAGGATTCTGCTGGGCGTCGTGGGCGAATGACGCCAAGGTCGATTCCGGTCAGCGCCGGAGTTCGCTCATGGCGCGATCAATGCCCGCGAGCGTCAGCGGATACATGCGGTCGGAAAAGAGCTGGCGCATCATTTGGACGGACGGCTGGAACTCCCAGTGCTTGTCCGGGATGGGGTTCAGCCACACGGCGCTCTCATAGACGCTGAGGAGGCGCTGCACCCAGACGGCGCCCGGCTCCTCGTTAAAATATTCGACCGAGCCGCCAGGGACGGTGATCTCGTAAGGGCTCATGGAAGCGTCGCCGACGAAAATGACCTTGTAGTCATGCGGGTATTTGTGGAGCACGTCCCATGTCGCGATCTTCTCGGTCCAGCGTCGGCGGTTGTCCTTCCACACGAAATCGTAAAGGCAGTTGTGGAAGTAGAAATACTCCATGTGCTTGAACTCGGAGCGCGCCGCGGAAAAAAGCTCCTCACAGATCTTGATGAACGGATCCATCGATCCGCCCACGTCGAAAAAGATCAGCACCTTGATGAGATTGCGCCGCTCGGGGCGCATCTGGATGTCGAGATAGCCGTGCCGTGCGGTGGCGTCGATGGTGCCGTCAAGATCGAACTCGTCGGGAACGCCCTTGCGCGCGAAGCGCCGGAGGCGCCTTAAGGCCACCTTGATGTTGCGCGTGCCCAGCTCGACATTGTCGTCGAGGTTCCTGTAGTCGCGCTTCTCCCAGACCTTCACGGCGCGGCCCTGGCGCAAGCCCTCATTGCCGATGCGCACGCCTTCGGGATTGTAACCGCCCGAGCCGAAGGGCGAAGTCCCGCCCGTGCCGATCCATTTCGAACCCCCTTCGTGGCGCTTCTTCTGCTCTTCGAGACGCTTCTTCAGGGTCTCCATCAATTTGTCCCAGCCGCCGAGCGCCTCGATCTCGCGCTTCTCCTCCTCGGTCAGATATTTCTGTGTGAGGAGCCTCAGCCATTCCTCCGGAATTTCGGCTGTCGTCGCATCCCCAAGATTTTCGAGGCCCCTGAACACATGGCCGAAGATGCGGTCGAACTTGTCGAGATTGCGCTCGTCCTTAACCAGCGCCGAGCGCGAGAGATAATAGAAGTCCTCGACCTTGCGGTTGGCGAGATCGGCCTCCATCGCCTCCATCAGCGTCAGATATTCGCGGAGCGAGACGGGAAGTCCCGCCGATTTCAGCTCGTGAAAGAATTTGGTGAACATGACCGGATCATAGCCGACTGTGCCGGGCGCGAAAGCCTACTCCCCCCAAAGCCGCAGCAGATTGTTGCGCACATTGGCGAGGCGGTCGCGGGTCGCAGCCGGCGCGTTGGCCGCGTCGAGATCGGCGAGGGCGCCGGCAAGTTCAAAGAGGATTGCCCGCTGCTCGGCGAGCCGCACCCGGCTCTTGATCCAGCCGACGGCGGCGAGGCGGGCGCCGCGCGTTACGCGCGTGACGCGGTGGAGCGAGGTTGAGGGGTAAAGCACGAGCGCGCCAGCGGGGAGCTTCACGCGATCCTCCGATCCCGCCGCATCGATCACGAGGTCCCCGCCATCATAGTCGGCGGGATCAGACAGGAAGAGGGTGAAGGAAAGGTCGGTGCGAGCGCCGTCGATATAAGGCGCATCAACATGCGCGCCGTATTCCATGCCTTCGCTATAGCGGTTGAACATCAGGCGTGCGATCCGCGCGGGAATGGCGGCGGCCTTGACCACCTCATGGTCCAGCACGGCGGCCGAGACCCTGGCGAGCGCGCCCTTGACGGCCGCCGCATCGTCGCGCGCCTGCTCGTTGTTCTTCGCCGCCCGCGCCCGTCCCGAAGCTGTCGGGGCCCCGTCTGTCCATAAGGCCGGATCCCCCAGCGCCTCGCGGATCGCAGCGGCGTCATAGGCGTCAAGAACATCGGCAATCTGAAGGATCAACGGATCACCCTGCTGAAGGGACGCTTGAAGTGCGATTGCGAGGCATTATCATCCTGCCGCGCGCATGCGGGCAAGCAATGCGGGCGCGACAAAGGAAACCAGTATGCGAAGCCTGAAACTCCTCACCTCACTTTCGACGCTGGCGCTCGCCGGCGCGCTCACGCTTTCGGGTTGCGGCGGCAAGAACGGCGAGGGCGAAGGCGCCGAAGGCGAGGGCGCTGAAGGGGCTGCGAAATCCGTCGCCGCACCCGCGGGCGAAGGCGCGGCAGGCGCTGAAGGAGAGGGCGAAGGCGCCGCCATGGCGACGGACAAGGCTTCCTACCTGGCCCAGCTCATGATGCTCGAAGGGCACCTCAAGGCCGGCGCGGCCCTTTATGCGGCTGGCGAGGGTTCGCAGGCCGCCGTGCACATGAAGCATCCCCATGACGAGATCTACGCGACTCTGGCGCCGATGCTGACCGCGTGGGGCGCACGGGACATTTCGTCCGAACTCAATGCGCTGGCTTCGACTGTCGAGAGCGGCATGCCGGTCAGCGCGGTCGAAGAGGCCTTCATCAGTTTGCGCAGCGCTGCGACGCAGGCCGCTGAGGCGTCCCGGCCGACGCTCAAGGAGACGCTCCTCGCGGCGGCAAGGACCCTTCGACAGGCTGCTGACGAATATAATGAAGGCGTCAAGGACGGAAAGGTAGTCAACGCCAAGGAGTATCAGGACGCCTACGGATTTACCGGCGTTGTTGTTGAAAGGCTGGCGTCGGTCGAGGGCGCCAACGAAGCCGAGAAGGCTGCGGTCGCCGTTTCCCGCGAGCAGGCCGCGCTCGCCCTCGCGATCGTCCCGACCGTATCGCCGCCGGCAAGACCCGGGGGCAAGGCATCGACGATCTACGGGGCGGCGACCAGGATCGAACTCGCGGCGCTCGGTCTTAATTGAGGAATTGTCAGCCTAGCGCTTCTTAACCTTGCGGTGCGGGCCGGCGTAATCGGCGATGCCCTCGGCGATGGCGTAGCAGGCGAGGCGCACCGACAGCGGTATCTCGACCTGCTCGCCCTCGCGCTCGCCCTTCTCGTAATACTGGATCATGCGGCGCTTGAGGCCGAGCGCATGCGCGGCGTCACGCTGCGAGAGGCGCAGCGACTTTCGCCACTTCCTGAAGTCGCCCGGCTCCATCCCCGCCCGGTGCTTAACGCCTCAGGTTCAGCACATGGCTGTTTCAGGCGATTGACAAAACCGTGACGGGCCCGTGACAGACGCAATTTTCTTCGCGCTGCGCCTTCAATAATTAGAGGTTTTGACCTATATCTTGCCTGTCGGCGCAAGCCGGCTATGGCGATAAATGACGCGTGAAATAAGCGGACCGGACCCGGGGGCGGTACCCGGCGGCTCCACCCAAGCCCGCAAGCGGCGGGCTTCGGCGGGGCCGAAACAGGATCGACGGACGTGTAAAGACGATGTTTTCGCCCGGATGGTCTCCGTTATTGGACCAAATCTGATAGTTGCCAACGACAACTACTCGGAAGAGCTCGCTCTCGCTGCGTAACGCAGCTGAACGGCTCGAAGCCTTGAAGTCCTAGCTCCTTCCAAGAGTTAGGCGGGGCCCCCCGGCGCCTGGCAACAGAAGCCGGGGACTTGTCGCGGGGACGGTCCTCAAGGTGTCGGAAGACGTCGAGCTTGATTACGAATATCTCGCGCAACGGGCCCTGCGCCGCGTTGTCTTTGATGCGCTGACGCTGACAGCCGAGCTGGGGCGAGCGCCGGGCAGGCACCATTTTTATATCGAGTTCGCGACTCCCCATCCTGGCGTGCGGATGCCGGCGGATCTCAAGGCGGCCTATCCCGACCGCATGACGATCGTGCTCCAGCACCAGTTCGAGGATCTCGTTGTTGAAGACGAGGGGTTCTCCGTCACCCTGAAATTCAAGGGCCGGCCCGCGCGGCTTTCCGTGCCGTTCGAGGCGGTGAGGGCTTTCTCTGATCCCGGCGCGTCGTTCGGCCTTCGATTTGACGCCGGACCTGGAGAGGCTGATCCCGCGTCGGAGCCGGAGAGTGCGCAGGACGCCGCGACCGACGCGCCGACGCCCGCAATGCAGGTCGACGGCGGGGCCAAGGTCGTCCGCCTCGACAGATTCCGCAAGAAATAGCCGCTGCAGGGTCCGCCCGATCGGCAGAGGTTCACGGCGAATTCATTTGGCCGGTCCGGCTGCGTCTGCGAGTGTCTGCTGTGGCGGGGGCGCAGGAGAGTTCAGATGCGGTCCGCCGAATGCAACGAGAACGCCGGCGCCTTTGCGGCGCGCAAAGTCGTCGCAGTACCGCGGACTTCGCAGGGGCGTGCGGCATGGCCGCCGCCTCCCGATGAGCGCCGCAGCGTCGTAGCGCCCTGGCCCGATCCGCCAGGCGTGCGCCCGCCCAAGGATTAGACCGAAAAGCTCGTGCCACAGCCGCAGGAGGCAGTCGCATTCGGATTGCGAATCCGGAACGCCGATCCGATCAGCTCATTGGCGAAATCGATCTCCGAGCCCTTCAGAAAATCGAAGCTCACGGGATCCACCAGGACGCGCACCCCATCGCGCTCGACGATGATGTCGTCCGGATTCTGTGCACTGACGATGTCGAAGGCGTACTGGAAGCCCGAGCAGCCGCCGCCATTCACGGCGATGCGCAGCATCGCGCCGGCCGGCTCCCTGGCGAGTATCTGGGCAATGCGGGTCACGGCGCGGTCGGAAAGGGTGATCTCAGCGGTCATGAGCCTCAAATAGTCAGGAATGCTGGCGCCGCCAATCGCTTCTCATGTGCAGGCGGCGGACCAAACGCTGAAATATCGCGTATAAGTGGCGTATCGGCTGACACTACAATTATATGGCGCTAAGATTCGTGATATCTGTCCGTTAGGCGACATGAAAGGTCGCCCGCCGGGAGAACAGGGCCGAAGTTATCCCACACCCCCGCCGGCGCCGTATGATGCTTGTTGCGGAATCATATCGGTCGGCGCTGCCACACGAGAGCCCGGCCGGCGAAATGGAGAATGCCAGCCCATGACAGAACCCCGCCCCAAAGCATGTGAAAGTCCTCTGAACCCCGCGGACCTGGCCGATGCGCCGCACTTGCCGTCCTTCAGTTTTTCGCCTGACGGGGGAAGCCGGAAAGGGTCGGCCTCGCCATGAGCCCGCTGTCGTTTCCTGCGCCGCTGGCGCCCTATGCCGCCAGGGCGGCCGAGAGCCGCGGGCGGCTTTATCCGGAGGCCGAAAGCGCGACCAGGACGCCGTTCCAGCGCGACCGCGACCGGGTCATTCATTCGGTCGCTTTCCGGCGCCTCAAGCACAAGACCCAAGTCTTTATCTATCACGAAGGCGACCACTATCGGACCCGCCTGACCCACAGCCTTGAGGTTGCGCAGATTTCGCGGTCGATCGCCCGCACCCTGAAACTGGACGAAGATCTCTCGGAATGCGTGGCGCTGGCGCACGACCTGGGCCACCCGCCCTTCGGCCATACGGGCGAGGATGTTCTGAGGGAATGCATGCAAGCCTATGATGGGTTTGACCATAATGCGCAAACCCTCAGACTCTTGACGAAGCTTGAGAAACGGCACGCCGCCTTCGACGGCCTCAACCTCTGTTGGGAAACCCTTGAAGGGGTCGTCAAACACAACGGTCCTTTGACGGGGCGGTTCGCTCCGGCCGCCGGGCCCCTGCCGGCCGCGATCGCCGAATATGCGCAGCGGCACGATCTTGAGCTCGACGGGTTCGCGGGGCTCGAAGCGCAGGTCGCCGCCATCGCCGATGATATCGCCTATAACAATCACGACGTGGACGACGGGCTTCGCGCCGGGCTTTTCACTTTCGATGCGGCGCGAGATCTTCCGCTGGTCGGCCCGGCGCTCGCCGCCGTCAGGAAGCGCTTTCCCGACGCTCCGGCCGAGGTCCAGATCGCCGAAGCCGTTTCGGCGCTGATCGGGGCCATGATCGCAGATGTGGTCGCCGAGACCGGCCGCCGGCTCGCCGACCTCAAGCCGGGCCGCGCCGACGACATTCGCGGGGCCAGCCGGCCGATTGCGGCCTTCTCGGACAGCGTGCGCAGTGAACTGGCCGGGCTCCGGCGTTTCCTCCACGAGAACATGTATCGACATTACAAGGTCAATCGAGCGCGCAGCCAGGCGCGCAGGATCGTTCGTGCGCTGTTTGATCTATTCTTTAACGAGCCGGAAACCCTGCCTCCGGACTGGCAGTCACAGGCCGTCGCCGGGGATCCAACCCGGTCGGCGACTGCGTCGTCCACGATCTCGTTGGCGGGCTGGGGGGGGACGACTT
>CAYTVQ010000141.1:0-7071 GCA_964441615.1 uncultured Caulobacterales bacterium
AATGAACCTCGGCATTGCGTTTATAGTCGCGGGTGATGAAGCCGTGGATGATTTCCGCAAAGGTGCGCCGCGTCTTTTCATCGAGCCGGCCCATGATGCCGAAGTCGATGAGAACGAGCCGGCCCTCGCCATCGACCATCATGTTTCCCTGATGCATGTCGGCGTGGAAGAAGCCCTTGTGCAGCGCCTGGGTGAGGAATGTCTGGATCACGTTGCGCGCAAGACGCTTTCTGTCGATGCCGGCGCGGTCGAGGGCGGCGAGATCGGCGATCGGGATCGCGTCGATCCACTCGGTGGTGAGCACGCGCCGCCCCGAGAGCGGCCAGATCACCTCGGGTATGCGCACATGGGCGAGCGACTTCATGTCCTCGGCGAGCGCCGAGGCCGCGCCTGCCTCCAGCCTCAGGTCGAGCTCGATGGTCGCTGCGGCTTTCAACGTCTCGACGAACTTGACGGGTTCGAGCCGCCGGGCGGCCTTCGAGACGCGCTCGACGAGCCGCGCCGCCCGGGCGAAGGCGCGCAGCTCGCGAGCGGCGACAGCCTCGATCCGTGGACGGAGAATCTTCACCGCCGCCTCGCGTCCGTTCTTCAGGCGCGCGCGATGGACCTGCGCGATCGAGGCCGCGGCGATGGGCGGCGAAAACTCATCGAAGACGCCGGCTAGCGGCTTGCCGAAGGTGCGCTCGATTTCCGCGACCGCCTGCTCCTGGCCAAAGGGCGGCATGCGGTCCTGGAGGCGCCCCAGATCTCCCGCCATCTCGAAACCGATGATGTCGGGGCGCGTCGCCAGCATCTGGCCGAGCTTCACGTAAGGGGGGCTCATGCCCTCGAAGGCGAGCGCGAGCCGCTCGCCCGGGCGGAGCTCCCTGCCCCCTTCGCGCGTTCTGGCGCCGAGGCGGGTCAGGGCGCCGAGGAAGCGCACCGGCGCCGGCGCAAGATGGGCGAATTCCTTCGGCACGATGGCGTCGCGCCGCGCCAGGGTCAGGGCGGCGCCAAAAAGCCGGGCATAATCGGAAAGGGCGCTCAGCACGCTAGAGCCGCCAGGCGGAATGGATGGCGACGACGCCGCCCGTGAGATTTTCAAATCTCACCCGGCGAAATCCCGCTTTCGAGATCATGGCGGCGAAGGCGTCCTGTTTGGGGAACCGGCGGATCGACTCCACGAGATAACGGTAGCTGTCGGCGTCGCCGGTCACGACGGCGCCGAGTCTGGGGATCACATTGAATGAATAAAGATCGTATGCCGCCTGCAGTCCCTCCGTCACCGGATGAGAGAACTCGAGGCAGCAAAACCGCCCGCCGACGCGCAGCACCCGGAAGGCCTCGGCGAGCACGCCGGCGATGTCCGTCACGTTGCGAATGCCGAAAGCGATCGAGACAGCGTCGGCGCTGCGATCGGCGAAAGGGAGACGCTCGGCGTCGCCGCACACGCGCCACACGGCGCCCGCGCCCTGCCGCGACGCCCCGGCGCTGAGCATGTCGGAATTGATGTCGCAGACGATGGCGCGCGCGGCGGCGCCTGCGCCCCTTCCTTGCGCACGGCGCGCGAACTCCATGGCGATATCGCCGGTGCCGCCTGCGAGATCGAGAAGGGTCTCGCCGGGCTGGGGATTGATCCGTGTCAGGAAGGCCGACTTCCAGACGCGGTGCAGCCCGCCCGACATCAAATCGTTCATGAGGTCGTAGCGGGAGGCGACCGAGGAAAAGACGCCCCGGACCAGCCGCGCCTTCTCGCCGCGATCGACGTCGCGAAATCCGAAGGACGATTTTCCCGCGTCGTGCGTCATGCAATTGACTTAGCCGAGGTTCGCAGCGGTAGAAGCGCCTTGACGCCGCATCCCGGGTTTGCAACCATTAAGTAACTGAAAATGCGGGGATTTTATCACATCCGACTCGATGGGCTTCGCGCCTGACGGAACCCGCCTGGGGGCTTGCTGCACATATGATCAAATCCGAGCTGGTGCAAAAACTCGCCGACGAAAATCCGAACCTCTTCCACCGTGACATCGAGAAGATTGTCTCGGTCGTCTTCCAGGAGATTTCGGATTCGCTGGCGCGGGGCGAGCGCGTCGAATTGCGGGGATTTGGCGCCTTTTCCGTCAAGCGCCGGCCGCCGCGCATCGGACGCAATCCCCGCTCGGGCGAACCGGTGCGCATCGAGGCCAAGGCGGCGCCCTTCTTCAAGGCCGGTAAAGAATTGCGGGACAGGCTCAACGCGGACGGAGCGCTTGCGTCGGAGTGAGCATTGAAGGGCGTGAAGAAACTGCTGAACTGGCTGCTCTGGTTTCCGTTGGGGCTCGTGGCCGTCGCCTTTCTGGTCGCCAATCGCCAGCCTGTCGCGATCAGTTTCGACCCCGTCTCGGTCGATAACCCTGCTCTTGCGACGCCGCCTTTGCCGCTCTGGGTGTGGCTGACGCTCGCGCTGCTGTTTGGTTTTCTACTCGGCGCCGTCGGCATGTGGACTTCAGGGCGGCCGGCCCGTCGCAGGGCCCGCGCCGAGAGCGAGGCGCTGAGGTCCCTGAGGCGCTCGGCGGCGGAGCGGGCCGCCCCCGCGCCCGCCGATCCCGTGCCGACCATCGAGGCCCGCTAGACTGCCGCAACCTGAGCCACGCATGGACCTCGGGCGCTCTGGCCCGTTTCGGGCTCGAAAGGCTTTCAGGCTTTCAGCGTTGCGCCCGCGCATCAATCGGGGCGCGAAGCGGGCGGCGTCTGGCGGGAGTTCTGTTGTCCGCGCTTCAAATCCTGCACACTGAAGCCCTGAGCGTGGGGACCCGGGTGGCCCGATTGCACAAGTTTCTTGCCGGCGCGCTTGGCGCGCTGTTTGCCGTTTGCGCGGCGCAGGCCGCAGGCCCGGCGCCCAAAACGATTGATGCTGTCCTCAACGACCTCGCGCTCGGCGGGTCTGTCATTTTGATGCGCCACGCCAATGCGCCCGCGGGACAGCTCGCATCGGTAGGGCTGACAGAGGGCTGCGACTTCGCCGACGGGCGGGGCCTCGACGCCAAGGGACTGTTTCAGGCCCGTTTCATCGGCGAGTTCTTCAAGGAGGGCGAGGTCGGAGTCGCCCTCGCCTATACGAGCGATTCCTGCCGCGCTTGGGACACCGCGCGGCTGATCGCGGCAGGCGCACCAGTGCTGGTGGAGCCGGCGCTGAAGACCACTGACCGGTCGACCATCGATTCCTTCAAGACCGTGATCACGACCGCCTTCGCCGGCGGCGCGACGAGCAACGTCCTCCTGGTCACGCACTCCAATATCCTGCCCCTTTACGTCGATTGGGGGTCTACGGAAGAAATACCGTCCGGCGTCATCCTGGTCGTCGATCCGGCGACATGGCGGGTGAAGCAGAAGCTGAATCTCGACATTGACCTATCGGTGGGCGGCGATACTTCGAACCCGCGGCCCTGACCGATGCTCGAGCTTCTGGCTGAGATCGAACCCGTAAAGACCATCCCGACGACGGTCGATGAACTGATCGCCATCATCCTCGTCGCGGTCAGCCCCACCCTCATCGGACCGCTGCCGATTTTCGTGGACCTCTTCCGGCGCAATGGCGCGCCGTCCATCGTTCCCTGGTTCGTCATGGGATTTTGGACGCTGGCGGCGGTCATACCGATCCTCTTGTCCGTTTTCAGCGTCATCGACCGCTCGAGGATGATGTATGGCGGCTACCCGGCGCTGGCTCAGGCGTTCTTGGCGCCGGCTTTCCTTTTTCCGCTCTTCTTCTTCAGCGCCTATCTCTTCGCCCTGCTTTTCGGGGTCCGCCGGCAGCGGCTTTTCGCACTGGTATGGCTTGGGGTCGGCGTCTTGATGCTCTGGCCGTGGCTCGCCTTTGCGTTTTACGGAATTTGACTCCATAGCGGATCAGTTGACAATCAGATTGCCATCATGACAGAATCTTTGTCATGTACAGTGAAGGCGACACCCCGCAGCAAACGGCTCTCGAGTTCATCGACGAAATCCCGACAGCCTTTTTCCGCCTTAGCGCCATGGCCGAAAAGCTCCATCGCGACCTTGGCGTCGGCGGCCCGCATCGCGGGATTCTGAAGGCGCTCTTCCTCGACGGCGAACAGACCGCGCCGGACCTTGCGCGCCGGAAAATGGTCACGCGCCAGGCGATCCAGCCCTATCTCGACGCGCTCCTCGCCCAAGGCTTCATCGCCGCGATCGACAATCCCCGCCACCGGCGTTCAAGTCTTTATTCGCTCACCAAGTCGGGGATCGACCTTTGCATCGCCATCCAGAAGCGCGAATTCGACGAGCTCCAAAGCTGGGGCGCACAGCTCGATCAAGGGGCGATCCGGACCGCCCTGAAGGCGCTTCGCGAGCTCAATGAGGCGCTCGACGCGCGTCTTACCGACGCGGCGAGCGAGAAATAGGCGTTCGCCGCCCGGCGAGCGCCATTCGGCCGCGCAGAACGACTGGACCGACTGCGGCGCTTCCCTGCTATAATCTTTGCGATTTGTTGAGTGAGGCGCGGCGATAGAGCGGGGTCGGACCGCGCCGCAATCTGGTGAGGGATATGAGCTGGCTCTCCAATTTTCCGCCCGGCATCAAGAACATGTTCAAGAAGCAGGACCAAGGCTCGGACGCGCTCTGGGTCAAATGCGCCGGTTGCGGCGAGATGCTGTTCAACCGCGACCTTGAGGCCAACCTTCAGGTTTGTCCGTCGTGCGGACACCACATGCGCATCTCGACGACGGAGCGCCTGAAGGCGCTCTTCGACAACGCCGCCTTCGAACTCTTGCCGCTTCCCGAGGCGCCGGTCGATCCGCTGAAGTTCCGCGACGAGAAGAAATATGTCGATCGCCTGAAGGAAAACCGAAAGAAGACAACGCGAAGCGACGCGATGGAGGTGGCGCTCGGGACGATCGAGACGGTTCCAGTCGTCGTCGCCGTGCAGGATTTCGATTTCATGGGCGGCTCGATGGGCATGGCCATCGGCGAGGCGCTGCTCAAGGCCGCCGAGGAAGCGGTTAAACGGCGACGCGCGCTCATCGTCTTCACGGCCTCGGGCGGCGCCCGCATGCAGGAGGGCATCCTCTCGCTCATGCAGATGCCGCGCACAACCATTGCCGTGCAGATGATGCGCGAGGCGGGCCTTCCCTACATCGTCGTGCACACCCATCCGACCACGGGCGGGGTCACCGCATCCTACGCCATGCTCGGCGACATTCACCTTGCGGAGAAGGGCGCTCTTATCGGCTTTGCGGGACCGCGCGTCATCGAACAGACCATCCGCGAGAAACTGCCCGAAGGCTTCCAGCGCGCCGAATTCCTGCGCGACAAGGGCATGGTCGATCTCGTCGTCGATCGCAAGGACCTGCGCAAAACGCTGGCCCGTCTCATCCGTGTGCTGACCAAGCACGGCGCGGCGGCCGGCAAGCCGAACGTCGCGCAGATTGGCTACGCCAAGGCGCGCAAGCCCTCGGACGCGCTGATCCTTGACAAAGCCGCGGAATAGCGCGTGGCCGACGTCGAAGCGGCGCTCCGGCGTCTCGCTGAACGCCGCCCTGTCCTCATCGATCTCGGGCTGGAGCGCATGCGCGCGGCGCTCCAGCGCCTTGGCGATCCCCATCTGCGCCTGCCGCAGGTCATCCATGTCGCCGGCACCAACGGCAAGGGCTCGACCTGCGCCTATCTGAAGTCGATCCTTGAGGCCTCGGGCGCCCGTGTTCACGTCTTCACCTCGCCCCATCTCGTGCGCTTCAACGAGCGCATCGTCCTCAAGGGCTCGCCCATCGCCGACGACGCCCTTATTGACATTCTCGACCGCTGCGACCGTCAGGTCGGGCCGAAATCTCTGACCTATTTCGAGGCGACGACGGCGGCGGCCTTCATGGCTTTCGCCGAAACGGCGGCCGACTTTCTCGTGCTCGAGGTCGGGCTCGGCGGGCGGCTTGACGCAACCAATGTGATCGAGAAGCCGCTCGCCGCGGTGGTGACGCCGATCGCGCTCGACCACCAGCAGTTTCTGGGGAACTCGCTCGGCGAGATCGCCGCCGAGAAGGCAGGCATATTCCGCTCCGGCGCGCCCGCCGTCATTGGCCCGCAGACGGCGGAGGCAATGCAGGTTCTTGAAGCGCAGGCGGCGAGCCTTGGCGCGACGCCCTTCGCCTTTGGGAGCGCGTGGAATGTATACTCCGAGCACGGACGGCTGATCTATCAGGACGAAAACGGCCTCTGCGATCTCGATCCGCCGCGGCTTCTCGGGGCGCACCAGGTCCATAATGCCGGGCTCGCGGTCGCGGCGGTGAAGGCGGCGGGGCTGAAGCTCGACGACCGTACGCTGTCGCGCGGCCTCGCCAGCGCACACTGGCCGGCGCGCCTGCAGCGCCTGAAATGCGGGCCCATCGTCGATCAGGCCCGCGCCGCGCTCTGGGCCGAGCCCGAAATCTGGCTCGACGGCGGCCACAACCCGCACGCGGCGCGCGCCGTCGCGTCCGTCATGGCCGACCTTCAGGAGAAATCTCCACGCCGGCTGATCCTCATTTCGGGCATGCAGACATCAAAGGACCGCGAAGGTTTCTTCGAGGCCTTCGCGGGCCTCGCGGCCATGGTTTTCGCGACCGCCGCCGACCATGAGGGCGCCGCAAGTCCTGACGACGTCGCCGCCGCCGCGCGCCGGGCGGGCCTGCCCGCCCTCCCCTGCCCGAACGTCCGCGAGGCGATGGCGGCGGCGCTCGCCGAAGACGGCGAGCCGCCGCGCATCCTCATCTGCGGCTCGCTCTACCTTGCGGGCGAGGTGCTGCGCGAAAACGGGTGAGGTTCAGCGCGCGAGCGCGCCCTCGATCAGCTTCGCCGTCGCGCTGGCGCCATAGATCTTGGCGAACGGCCCCATGCGCGGGCCCTCGTGCTGGCCGAGGACGACCTCGTAGATCGCTGCAAACCAGTCGCGGAGGTTCTTCTCGTAGCCATGCGCCTTGCCGGCGTCGAAGGCGGCGCTGTGATAGGCGTCCTCCTCCGCATTGTCGCCGAGCGCCCTGAGACGCGCAGCGAGATCGGCGAGCGCCCGGCGCTCCTGATCCGTTGGCGGACGATATTGTTTGGTCGGCGCGATGCGGTCCTTGT